>CAJQKX010000867.1 GCA_905479025.1 uncultured Paraglaciecola sp. | reverse complement strand
CCAAAAAAATTTGAAATATTACAAAATGTAAGGCAACTACTATCAGCTGAGAAGACGTTTTGAATGCACCAGGTTGATAAGCATATAAACCACCGTCACATAAACAAATTGAAATTAAATCTTTTTTTTCTCAATCGGAAATAGTTATCATTTTTGATAGCTTGCTGGATAAGGTGTGTAAATTTTAAATTTAATTTAATAAAAAGTTTTTTAAAATGAATAAGACAATCTTTTTATGTTAATAAATAAACAAATAGATAACAAATTAGACGCATTGGTTACAATAAAGTACAAAGATTAGCATCGAAAAATGGCATTTTTAATAATAATGCAATTAAACATAGCATTACATGGAGTAAATGTTGGATATCGAATATAATTTCTACTTTGAAACCGTGCCGGCTTCGCCTTAAATAATTGTTTTACTGATTTTAGAAATTGTATTACCGATTCAAATAACGCTGTGCCTGCCTGTACCCTGGGAAAATTGATGACAACCACCACATCTGAAATAACATTTAGAGATTTAAACCTACCCGAAGAACTGCTGCAAGCATTAGATAAAGTCGGCTATGAAAAACCAACACCTATTCAAGCAGAATGTATTCCACTTATTTTACAAGGCCATGACCTTTTAGGTACAGCACAAACAGGTACCGGTAAAACCGCTGCTTTCGCTTTACCCATGTTAGCGAATATTGATCCTGACGATAAAAACACACAACTATTGGTATTAGCTCCAACTCGTGAACTTGCTATTCAAGTAGCAGAAGCCTTCCAAGTGTATGCTGGCTTCTCCAAGAAAATTAACGTATTGCCTATTTACGGTGGTTCATCTTACGATAACCAAATTCGCCAACTTAGACGTGGCACACAAGTTGTTGTAGGCACACCTGGCCGTGTGATTGACCACATCAAAAAAGGCACACTTAAGCTCGACAAACTGAAATTTTTGGTACTAGACGAAGCTGATGAAATGTTGCGTATGGGTTTCATCGACGATGTAACTTGGATATTAGGTCATGCACCTGCAGAGCGCCAAACAGCTCTTTTCTCTGCGACAATGCCTGACCCCATTCGCAAAATAACTAAGCGTTATTTAAATGATCCTAAGTCAGTCAAAATCGAATCAAAGGTGGCTACAGCCAGCACGATCCGTCAACGTTACTGCCAAGTAGCTGGTCACCATAAATTAGAAGCCTTGACTCGTATTTTAGAAGTCGAAAGCTTCGATGGCGTCATTATTTTTGTTCGTACCAAAACAGCCACCATGGAGTTAGCTGAAAAGCTTTCTGCTCGAGGTTATGCGGTTGAACCACTTAACGGCGATATTCCACAAAACTCACGTGAACGAACTGTTGACCGTTTGAAGAAAGGCAAAATCGATATTTTAGTTGCCACAGATGTCGTCGCCCGTGGCCTTGATGTTGAACGTGTTAGTCATGTCATCAACTTTGACGTTCCTTACGATACAGAATCATATGTTCACCGCATCGGCCGTACTGGTCGTGCTGGTCGTGAAGGTGATGCAATATTGTTTATCTCACATCGTGAAAAACGTATGCTGTTTTCTATTGAACGTGCCACAAGACAGACAATCGATGCGATGACTATCCCATCCATTTCACAATTAAACGAAACACGCTTATCTCGTTTTAAAAGCAGTGTCATCGAAGCGATAAGTGATGCATCAATTGAGACACTTATTCCTATCGTCGAGTCAATTCAAGCAGAGACTGAAGCTGCACCTGAAGTGATCATGGCGGCATTGGCTAAAATCGCTCAAGGTGATGAACCCCTAATTCTTAGAGACAGTGATCGTCCCGATTTAAATGCAGCTCCTCCAAGAAATGATCGCAGCGACAGAAATGACCGTGCACCAAGAGATCGCGGCGCTCGTCCTGAACGTGGCGGTGGTGAACGTGTAAAACGCGAACGCAAATCTGGTCCACCCAGTGAAGGGATGCAGCGCTATCGTATTGAAGTAGGTCATACTCATGGTGCCAAACCTGGCAATATAGTAGGCGCGATTGCTAACGAAGCTAATATCAGTAGTAAAAATATTGGTTCTATCGAAATTTATGATAATTTCAGCACTGTAGATTTACCTAAAGATATGCCCAAAGCAACTCACGACACCTTGCAAAAAACGCGTGTTGCAGGCCGCAGTTTAGGTATGCGCGAATGGTCAGAACAACCACCCAAAAAGCGTGGTAACCCGGCTAATCGTGATTGAGCTCAAAGCTTAAATAATAAAAAAGGGGCTTTATTGCCCCTTTTTTATGCACCTGACATTATTTTAATTGCTTATTAATAACCTAATGGAATATCAATTCTGTTTTAATTGGTTTTCACTTCCAGTCTGAAAGGGCACACTAAACATTCAGACCTAACGAGTAATAACACATGCAATACTTCCCGATATTTTTAGATACCACAGACTTAACCTGTTTGGTTGTGGGCGCTGGAGAGGTAGCCGCACGTAAAGTGGAATTACTGTTAAAAACTTCTGCACATATTACAGTCGTAGCACCTTGGGTGTGCGATACAGTCCATCGATTTGCCAAAGAAGACAAGATCCAGCTTTTCGAAAGGCCTTATAGCGAGACAGACCTGACCGATAAACAAATGGTCTTTGTGGCCACAGACAACAGCAAATTAAATGAACAAATACACAATCAAGCACGTGTACAAAAAATATTAGTCAACGTGGTAGACAACACCCCCCTTTGCCAATTTATTACCCCATCTATTGTTGACCGCTCACCTATCATTATAGCGATGAGTAGTGGTGGCGTAGCGCCAGTATTACTTAGATATCTAAGACAAAAACTCGAATCTGTGATCCCCCAGAAAGTCAGTTTATTAGGACTGTTTTCTGAGAAATTCAGAGAGTCTGTGAAAAAACGTTTTAAATCTGTGACCGAACGACGCTATTTTTGGGAAGACGTATTAGACGGAGACATAGCTGAAAACGTATTACAAGGTAACGAAAAAGTCGCTGAAAAAAAGTTTTTAGAAAAGTTAAACGCGCCCGATGCAAGTAAAGCTATAGGTGAAGTGTATCTAGTAGGCGCTGGCCCCGGCGATCCAGACTTATTAACATTTAGAGCCTTACGTTTAATGCAAAAGGCAGATGTGGTGGTTTATGATCGCTTAGTCTCTCCGGAAATACTTGAGCTGGTAAGGCGTGATGCCGAAAAAATTTATGTAGGCAAAGCGAAAAGTAAACATACCATTCCGCAAGATGAAATCAATTCGCTTTTGGCCAAAGAAGCCTTAGCAGGTAACCGCGTAGTGAGATTAAAAGGCGGTGACCCATTTATTTTTGGTAGAGGCGGTGAAGAGCTTGAAACCTTAGTAGAACATGGTATTGATTTTCAGGTAGTACCCGGTATTACTGCTGCTAGCGGCGCAGCCAGTTATGCAGGCATACCCCTCACCCATAGAGATCACGCAAAATCAGTTGTCTTTGCCACAGGTCATTTAAAAGACAATAGTATCGAGTTAAACTGGCAAGGATTAGCACAGCCAGACCAAACCATAGTGTTTTATATGGGACTAACTGGTTTACCCATTATCTGCGAGCAACTCGTAAAGCATGGACTAGCACCCACTACTCCGATCGCCATGGTGCAATCTGCCACTACTTCACAACAAAAAGTCGTGATTGGCACCCTAGAAAATATTCAGCAAAAAGCTGAATTAGCAAACATCAAACCACCAGCTTTGATCATTGTTGGCTCGGTGGTGAGTTTGCATCAGAAGTTGAATTGGTTTGGTAAAGGTAGCGATTAATATCCGTACTTTTAAGAATATAAAGTTAAGACTTAAGAGCAATGGCATGAGCTGTTAGCACCAATTTCCAGG
>CAJQKX010000866.1 GCA_905479025.1 uncultured Paraglaciecola sp. | reverse complement strand
GTCAAAATTGGTCACTATTTTATTTGCAGAATTTTTAAGTGAACGCATCTGCTCGTCTGAAAAGCACTGCTCGAGTACCAAATATCCATTTTGTTGGTAAGATGTTAATTGTTCTTTTGTCAGCATTTAAGTGTCTCGTACAACTAAGAAGTGGGATGATATTAAGGCTAGCAAGATGGCTTATACAAGACAAAATTTCAAGCTTCTGATACAACCATCATCATAGGTTACCAGATAACCTCACGCATTAAGCCCTTTCAATCTTGGCTTGATAATAAGACTAATTGACCTGATATGGTGAATGGCCCATTGGCTTCACCACTTTACTCACGCCATCGATTATAGGACTAATTTTTATTATCACAGTCACAAATCAATATAGCTAACCAATAAATTGCTATTTTGACTAAATTTGTGTAGTTTCTTTGCGACTAACTATTAACAAAACAAAAATAACTATATTTATCATATATTTAACAATTTGGCACATGTTCTGCTCCTACCTGTTACTAACACTAAACTCAACAACACATTATGCAAAAAGGGCAACTATGACATCTTCTCAATTAACAACCGCGGCATTACTGACCGCTTTAACCTTAAGCACATCAGGCTGTATCATTCACGTGGTTGCTCAAGATCATAATAACAGTGATAATGCTGATTATAGTAGTGTGTTTGGTGGCGTAGATGTTTCCAAAAACAAACAAGTGGGTGAGCTTTCGTCAGTCAACGGCAATATCAATATTGAAGATAATGTTAGGGCTGAAGATGTTAATGCCGTCAATGGCAATATCGAAGTAGACAACAATGTTCAGGTACATGATTTGTCCACCGTCAATGGAGACATCCAAGCACAAACCTATTTGTCAGTGAAACGTGACGTTAGCACTGTTAATGGAACATTACCCTTGGCGCTGACTCAATGGTAGGTAAAAATGTCACGACGGTTAATGGCGATATTTCTCTCACCCAAACCTTTGTTAGCAATGACGTCAAGACCAAAAATGGCAGCATCAACCTTGTTGACGGTTCAGTTGTTGGCGGAGATATAGAGTTTGAGTATCAAGATAATGGGGGTTGGTGGAGTGACAAATCACGTGAACATAATCCACCAACCTTAACGATTGATGAGTCATCGGATGTAAAAGGAAAAATTGTCTTGCACCAAGTGGTTGTTTTGGAAATTGACAACCCGGCACTGTTAAAAAAAGTGGAACGCCGTTACAAAACTCAAGAATAGCTAAACCTGGTGGGCCGCATTTTGAGTCGGCCTCACCCATTTGATTGATAAGTAAGACTAAACAATGATTCTTTTATCATAGAGTTGCTGATAAAAAGGCTGAACTTGATTAACCACCTCAAGCTGCTCATCATTCAGCTGTATTTGTTTCTCCGAATACGGTGCAAAACCAGTGGAGTTTTTAACACTCTTATACCAATATTTTGCCCAAACCCCATCGCTTGCACGGCTGCCTTTTGGCCAGTTCAACATTTCAGGCATAAATGGCACACTTAACTTTTTGCACAACAGTCTTAAAGTATTTTCAGGATCTTTAAGCACATCATTAGCGTCAATAATAGGAATATCTTGCCCTGATATACGAGTGATCTCTTGATACAACTCAAACTGCCTTTGAATGCCTATATCATCGACCGAACAGACGCCACGGCTATTGGTATAAGAATTGACGACCTCAGCGGGATCACGGATCAAAAAACAATGTTGTAGTTCTTTGACCCAGCTTAAATCGATCCCTGCTAACATATGATGTGTCATCTGTTTTTGATACTGTACTTTGCTTGTACACTTAGCGTTAACCAGCTGACTGGTCACATCTTCATAACGAACACTTTGACTCTGCAACACTTCATCAAAACACGGGTGTGGGCTGCGGGTTTTATACAGATAAAACCCGTAAAATGGCTCATCAATTACTTGTGTATCAATGCGATTTTCCCAACTACGCATCATGGCTGTAGAAATATTCCGTGGACCAGACCACATCGCAATCCTCAGCGTCATCAGTCACTTCCTTGTGTTTCAGTCTCAATCAACTGAATATATAGTTTTTGTAGTCGCGCTAACATAGGTTTTTGACCACTACCTATGGTGCGTCCATCTACTTGGGCAACAGCTGATAAACCTGCAAAAGTGCCCGTAATAAATGCTTCGTCAGCCCCATACACATCAGCAAGGGTAAAATTGCGTTCAAATACCTTTATATCATTGTCTTTGCACAGGTTAATAACGTTACGCCTGGTGATCCCATCCAAACAAAAATCTCCTGATGAGGTCCACACTTCACCGTCTCGCGCAATGAAAAAGTGAGTGGAATTACAGGTTGCCACAAAACCGTGAGGGTCAAGCATTAACGCTTCATCTGCGTGAGCTTTAGTCGCTTGAATACAAGCAAGAATACAATTTAACTTTGAATGTGTATTGAGCTTGGGATCTTGCACATCTGGATACCCCCTTCTTACATGACTAGTAAACAGTGACACCCCTTGATTATCTGTCTGTTCAACGGCAGATTTATACTCTGCAATAATCACCACCGTTGCTGCAGAAATGGTTACCCTAGGATCTTGGTAAGGCGTACTTTTAATGCCTCTGGTTACCATTAAACGAATGTGTACCCCATCAATCATTTGATTAGCAACACAGGTGTCTTTAATTCGTTCAACTAGCTGTGCCGCTGACAGCCCTATATCCATATCTAAGGCTTTAGCGCCATCATAAAGCCTGCGCATATGCTGCTCGATAAAGGCAAGTTGTCCATTGTGCAGACGTATCCCTTCCCACACCCCATCACCCAGTATAAACCCGCTATCAAATACCGATATTTTGGCTTCACTTCGGGGGAATAGCTCACCATTAATATTGATGAGAATATTGTCATTACGCGTGTCTTGCTGATATTGATGTGTGCCAGATGCCATTGTGATAAACCAAAACAATTAAAATTTTGCAATAATCTAGCATAGATGAGACTGCCTAGCATGTATTTTAGGTTTGAAAAATACTAAGCATATTAAGAGGTTATGAATGATTCCAGATGGACATTGGCGGCTACGCTGAACACACTATTGAAAAACGAAAATATGCTCGGCGCCTGTCTTTACCTAAAGCTCAGCCGAAACGGTTACCTATTAATCCTACTTATCGTGTAAACAACAAAAATCAGAATATCCTTGCAAAATAGTCAGGCAGAATTTTGAATTTCTGTAAGAGAATTCGAAGGGAAAAGTAACAGAACAAACATGCAAAAAATACTGCCGTCACTCAATTTAGCCCAACATTTAGCTAGCCGACTTCTTCGCTGCATACTTACGTTTTGAATTTTTACGTTTGTTTGTAAAAGTTTTTTTGCCTAAGCCAGACAAACCTTGAGGTAATACATCAAGGCTCTGGGCAACCAAGTCTTTAAGTTGTTCCTCCAAAGGGGTCATCAATTTTTTGTACTGACTTTTGCCTTCGCTGATAGCCGACAATTCGGCTTCCCAGCGTGCGGTCATGTCTGGATAGGTAGCCACATCTGGCAGAGCATTCACTAAGCCTCGACCGGTCGCTGTTGAAGTAATCGTTTTTCCTGCACGGGACAAAAATCCTCGCGTAAAGAGTAACTCTATGATCCCCGCTCTGGTGGCTTCGGTTCCCAAACCGTCAGTTTCCCGGAGGATTTGACGTAATTGTGGATCGCTCACATGGGCACTTATCCCAGTCATGGCAGCTAATAAGGTTGCATCTGTATATGCCTTAGGTGCTGAGGTGTTTTTTGCTAACACCTCAGCCTGTAATGATTTGAGTATCTGGCCTTTTTCTAAAGAAGGTAACAGCTGCTGCACGCCACCGTTATTGTCTTGAGGACTATTTTTAACGTCATTTTTTACAGACCGCACAAATAAACACTTCCAGCCTTGTGCAATCAGCTCTTTTGCTACTGCGGCAAATAAACCAGAGGCAATTTCGACCTCAACCCGTACCGCATAAAATTCATGATGGACTAAAAATTGCGCCAAATAATTCCTGCAAATTAAGCCATATACTTTGGCATCGTTGCCAGATAAATGACTGCTGATTTTTTGGGTGGGAATAATACCGTGATGGGCATCCACCTTTTTATCATTCCAGGCTTTTGATTGGCGACTAAAATCAAATTGAGCCTGACTTAACAACTTGCCCTGGGGGCCCAAATGTTGGCTATTGCGCATCACAGCAACATGTACCTCTTTAGCCTGCTCAAAGTGACTCATAGGTAAATATCGGCAATCAGAACGGGGGTAGGTAATTAACTTATGCCGCTCATATAACCCTTGGCAAATATCCAATACCTGCTGGGCACTCATGCCAAAAGCCTTACTGGCATCAATTTGCAAAGACGACAAATTGTAAGGCAGGGGTGGCGCTTGTTTTTTATGCTCACGTTTAAGACTTTTCACCTGAGCCGGTTGCCCACTAACACGCTGCGCTACATTTTGCGCCAGCGCCTCAGATAAATTGCGTCCCTGTTCATCCAAATACTTTGCACATTGTTCACTGGGTTGCCACTTGGCTTTAAAACCCTCGCCATGGTCAGTTTCTAAATACGCCCAAACTTCATAAAACGCCTTACTCACAAAGTCGGCAATAGCTTGATCACGGCGCACCACTAAGCCCAATAAAGGAGTTTGCACACGCCCCACAGATAACACGCCATTGTATCCCGCTTTTTGACCTTGCAAGGTATAAGCACGGGTTAAGTTAATTCCATATAACCAATCCGCGCGAGATCTTGCCAAAGCAGAAGTAGATAAAGGAATAAATTCTCGGTTACTACGCAACTTACTCAAAGACTGTTTCACAGCACTAGGGTTTAAATCACTGATTAAACAGCGTTGAATAGTATTTTTTTTGGCTCCCGTCACCCCTAAAAAATTAATTACCTCATCTACCAGCAATTGACCTTCACGGTCGGGGTCACCTGCGTGAACCAAATGCTCAGCTTGTTTAACTAACTTACGCAAAACGCCCAATTGTTTAGCGGTTTGCTTTTTAACCCCAAGTTGCCACTGTGCGGGAATAATCGGCAGATGTGCATGGCTCCACTTTTTAAAAGCAGGATCATAAGCCTCAGGCTGAAGTTGTTCGAGTAAATGCCCAATACACCAGCTCACAGTATCGCCATTAGCGGCAATGATATAACCGTCGCCTTTCTTGTGAGGCTTGGGTAATACCTCGGCAATAGCACGACCTAAACTGGGTTTTTCGGCAATAAATAGGCGCATAAAAATAACTTAGCATGTTTTTTTATACAGTAGTGCATTTTTGACGTTTGGGCAAGGGTAATGCTCCCATGCTGTCTAATGATTGCGCCCTTCTGAGAGTACCCTGATGAGAGTAACCTGCTGACACTAGCATTCTGTTTTTGTCTTGAATTAAGGTAATGTCGTTCTCTCACTAACAGATCTTATCAACCGTTCTGACCTCGCAGATCCTACCCGCAGATCTATGTTTCTGTAATGTCGCTTTTAAGTGCAGCTACTTCGAAGGAGTAAGGTGCTTAATAAGTGCAATACGCTCCTTACCAAAGAGGGGAGTAGAAGAGCATACACATCATATTTTTGAACGTCTTGAAATAAAAGTGTTTACCTATTGGATCCCACCAAAAAAGCTAATAATACTCTCATCTTCATTCTTGAGCATGACAGCGAAGAAGATACCAAACATAAATGGCAAACATTCATTGATGATTCAACATAGGAGCAGTTTACCAAACATTTATAAAAGAGGGGCTTGGGTAGACAGCATGGATGTGATTTTATGCAAAAACAGACTTTTTACCTGAGTGGTAAAAATGGATTATGTGTCTGCATATTGTAGACAAGTAAAAAGTATACCATTAGGCAATTCGCTAACTTTGAGTACAATCAAGCGAAAAGAAGCGACTAAAGTATTTAAATGTAAAAAACACCAAAATGGTGCTGCCAAAACAGAATGCGATTGCACGGCTTACTTGAGGATGTAACAGATTCTGTGTAACTGCCATTAGTTAAATATGTCCATCGAGTCTAGACTCGAACTCAATCATAAAGCGACTCATTGCTTGACGCCAGTTTCTTATGGGCATAGTCCATTTTTTAGATGCATCCATGATAGCGAGATAGACCATTTTCTTGGCTGAATCATCGCTTGGAAACACCTTGCGCTTCTTTAATGCCTTGCGAATAACACTGTTGAGCGACTCTATCGCATTGGTGGTGTAAATCACTTTGCGTATATCGTCAGGGTAATTAAATATGGTGTTGAGGTTATGCCAATTGGCATGCCAAGACTTGCTGATTTGCGGGTATTTGTCATCCCATGTTTCTCCAAAACGCGCGAGTTCAAGTAAGGCTTCCTCTTCCGTTTTTGATTGGTAGACCTTCTTAAAATCAGCGGTCACCGCTTTGTAATCTTTCCAGGGAACGAACTTCAGTGAATTACGCACCATGTGCACGATACAGAGTTGAATGTGGGTTTGTGGGAATACAGCATTAATGGCATCAGGGAAGCCTTTGAGGCCATCCACACAAGCAATTAGGATATCTTGTACACCACGGCTCTGTAGCTCTGTGAGCACGTTTAACCAGAACTTAGCGCCTTCGTTCTCAGCTATCCACATGCCCATCAACTCCTTCTGTCCTTCAGTATTGATACCCAAGGCCAGAAAGATAGACTTGTTGATGACCTGTTTATCTTGGCGTATTTTAATCACGATGCAATCCAGATAGACAATCGGATATATCGCATCCAGTGGCCGTGCTTGCCATTCAGTAACCTGTTCAATGACCGCATTCGTCACTCGTGATACCAAGGTTGGCGATATCTCT
>CAJQKX010000865.1 GCA_905479025.1 uncultured Paraglaciecola sp. | reverse complement strand
CTATTGATATTCAAGTAGAGGCTATCAACAGTTTAGGGTGTCGGGCCACTCTTACTAGAGGCTCCATGAGTTTAGGAAAAAGTAAAGGGGGGTTACCACCTGACAGTGTTATCCAAGATGAAGATACTATTTTGCAAGACAGTCAGAGACTCATTTCAAAATACCATGATAATAGTGATGATGGGTTTATACAAATAGCGCTAGCACCCTGCTCACCTTTTTCTGTATCAACCACACTAATGCAAGACACCGCCCAGTTAGCTAAAGAAAATAATGTGATGCTGCATACACATTTAGCTGAAACTGAAGACGAAAACAATTTTTGTATGCAACAATATGGCATGCGCCCATTAGATTATTTAGAACACTGTGACTGGCTGGGCAATAAAACATGGCTGGCACACGGTATCCACTTTAATCAAGATGAAATAAAACGCTTAGGTCAAGCTAATGTAGGTATTGCTCACTGTCCCTCGTCAAACATGTTACTGGCATCAGGTATTTGCCCAACTGTCGAGCTTGAGTCTGCAGGCTGTAATATAGGTTTAGCTGTAGATGGCTCAGCGTCAAACGATTGTTCTAATATGATGCAAGAAGTACGTCAATCTTTACTACAGCAGCGTTTACGTTATGGAGCTGAGGTTATAACTGCCAAACGCGTATTGGGTTACGCAACAACGGGTTCAGCAGCCGTTTTACAGAGGCCCACTATAGGAATGTTCGATATAGGAATGCAAGCTGATTTAGCCATTTTCAGTCTAGATGAACTGCGTTTTTCTGGTGTAGGCAGTCCACTTGATGGATTGATAACTTGCGGGGCATCCCATGTAGACAAATTGATGGTTGGGGGCAATTGGCAAATTGAGAATACAGAGCACTGTGCACTACTAAGCAAACAAATCATGGATAAACACCAATATCTTGCTAAAAAGCTCCAAAGTCAAAACTTTGTTTTGTAGCTTTATTATGACAATATCCCTAAGATGGTGCATTATTTTAATAGTGTTGTTATTTGGTGCACATAACATTATAGTCTTTGGCTACACGAGAAGTAAATCAACCATGTTCGTTTTATTTATTTAACAAAATATCTATTACTTTCAATGTATTAATAAATATTTTTGAGCCTAGAGCATTTGGATATGCCGTTGGCATTGATCGTGCAAAAAAAATTTGAACAATTTAATTAGTCATTTAAACACTTTGTTGAATAGTCCATAGAGTCTAATACAACACAACAAAAATACTACTTGAGAACTCAATCATGACAATCAGAACTTTTATATCTAATCCATTAGCCAAAGCTGTTGCTATTGGCCTTACCACTTTTTTACCCTTACAAGCCTTAGCACAAGAAACTGAAGAAGATGTCGAGCGTATTGAAGTGACAGGTTCATTAGGTAGCTTACCAGGACAAGATGTTGAAGCCGTTTTTGGTTTTGGCAAATCGATTTTAGAAACACCACGGTCAGCATCAACAATTAGTCAAGAGCAGCTTGAACGTTTTAGTGTGAGTGATATAGACGAGTTAGTCGCTTTTGCACCAGGAACATTTACCCAATCATTCTTTGGTGTGGCAGGTTCTTTAGATGTACGTGGTACGCCTGGTGAAACCTATTTTAGAGGTGTTAAGCGATTAGATAATCCGGGTAACTACCCTACACCCATTGGTGCATCTAGCCGAATTGATATTGTTCGTGGTCCAGCATCTCCCATATATGGACCGTCTAAGATTGGGGGTTACTTAAATTTCAACCCTAAATCAGCACGTGCAAGTGGCGGTCAGTACCTAGAAAATAACACTGGCGCATTTTCCTACACCACTGGTACGTGGGACAAAAGCATACTTACTGCTGAAATAGGAGGTCCTGGTAAATTAGCCGGTAAAGACATGGGTTTCTACCTTTACGGTGAAGTAGAAAATTCTGGCAGCTATTATCAAAATTCAGGTACGGACCAAACTGTGTTGCAGGCGTCTTTTAACGTTGATATCACTGACAATTTACGTATAGAATTCGGTGGTATGTACCATGATTATGATGGCAACCAAGTAGCTGGTTGGAACCGCTTAAGCCAAGACTTAATTGATAATGGTAGTTATGTTACCGGTACTGCAAAACCACTTGACATAAATGGCGATGGTTCAATTTCTCATCAAGAATATAATCTTGAACGAGACGGAATAAACCCATTCATTTTTAACAATGCTGATTTTGGCTTATTTCCTGACAGAATTACAAATGCTGATTTTTCTCCTATTTTATCACTGGATAATCCAGGTAAAACCAAACTAAGAGGCGACCAAGTGTTAGTTGCCGCTGACGATGTTTTACTTAACACGGTTGAGACACTCTATTTTGATGCTTTTTATTACACCGATAATGGTTGGGAAATAAAGAACCAAATGTTCTATGAAGGTTATGAAAATCTTAATGAGAATGCCTACGGTTTCTCCCAATTTCATGATAGTTGGGTGTTTGAGAATAAACTCGTGTTCTCAACGGAATACCAGACTGATAGCATGTTAGCCCAAGTACAAATTTCACCTTCTATTCGTCACACGGATTTTTTACACGGTGATGACTTTACCAACGAATATTTTAACCGTCGTGACCTAACTGGACCATCCACTGCACTTGATAGACGTTTATTGGCAACGCGCATAGGAAAAGACTTCGATAACTATGATGAGGGTAGCTATACCGATTTAGGTATTGCAGCTATGACTGACATCACCTGGGATATGGGGCTAAACCTAGTACAATGTTTAGCC
>CAJQKX010000864.1 GCA_905479025.1 uncultured Paraglaciecola sp. | reverse complement strand
AACGGAGCATCATCATTTATTTTCAAAAGGCATACACCTGATTGTTGATAAAATCACTGATAGCAATAAAGTCCTCACTTTTTTTGCTGATGATGGGCGTTTATTTTTTGTGATCCCTATGGGTCCCAAAACCTGCATTGGCACAACTGATACTCAAGTCGAAGATCCTCATGCAACTGTGACAGACGAAGACCGGCAATTTGTTTTAGATAATGTGAATAAACTTTTAGATTTACCCAAACCATTGACGCAAGCCGATATCATCGCCGAACGCTGTGGGGTGCGTCCTCTTGCTATAAAAGATAAAGGGGGGGTTGCAGACTGGGTGCAATTGTCCCGTAAACATGCTGTCGATACCAATAAAGTTGACAAATATCTATCCATCTTTGGCGGAAAACTTACTGATTGTATCAACGTTGGCGACGAGGTCGCTGGTTTGGTTAAAGAACTGGGCATTACCCTGCCTTATGCAAATTACAAATGGTACGGTGAGCCAGATGATACGGTGCGAGACGAGTTTTTTCATCGTGCTGAGCTTATGGACTTTGATGCATTAACGCCTGCCACCTCCTCAGAGCCTTTGACTAAAAGATTCTGGCGAAGGTACGGGCGTAACGCTATTAATATGTTAGAAAAAATCCGTGAAAGCCCAGAAAAAGCTGAATTGTTAATCGAAACGTCAGAATACTTGCGGGTAGAAATTGAGCATGCTGCAGAGCGCGAAATGGTGACTAAATTAGAGGACTTTTTACGTCGCCGCTCGAAGATATCATTAGTCGTCAGACAACAAGACATCCTATCTGCTCCTGGCTTGAAAGAAGCCTGTGAGATATTGTTTGGTGACGAGGCGGATGCTAAGTTACAAGAATATATTGAGGCAGTGAGCTGATGTTTGTTAGCTATTTTTGATGATATAGATATGCGACTGTTTAAACAAAACCGAGGCCAATAACTTGTCTCTATACAGTCATTCTTAATAATGATTTGTGTTTTTTTACAAAGCATTTCAATGTCTGATTTTCTTGGCATTTGCTTTTTGTGCACAAAACTAGCCTTTCTCACAATAATCAGAGTCTTATTTTTACGACAGCAAAACATGAGACTAAAACTAAATAGTTACAAATAAATTACATTTCTGTTTTTTATAGCTTGTAAAAGTTATAATGATCCCCAAATTAAATCGCACACAAATGAGATCTGGACGGCTTATAAACCGCCTTATCAAAAATAATTAGAGAACATTTTAATGACTATGAATTATATCCCCCTAGATAAAAATAAACATAAAGACTTACATGTAAAACTTAACGGTGATTATGCCCATACTAAAGATACACATTTAGCAGCTGCATCAATCCGTGAATACGCTCAAATTGCCAGTTGTATGCCAATCATCTTCATCAAAGATCCTAAAAGCGACACTACCCACAGTGTTGCGATGTTAGGTATTGAGCAAAGTGTTAATTTGTTTATGCAAGGCGGAAAATGGTCTGGTCATGTTGTGCCCCTTAATATTCAACGTTACCCTTTTGATGTGCGCCCAGATGGTGACAAGTTAGGTGTGTTTATCGATGAAAGCTCTGATTTAGTTGGTCAAGAGGGTGAGCCACTTTTCACAGAAGACGCACCTAGCCCTTTCTTAGATAATCGTCAAAAATTACTATCAGAATTAGCTAACAGCGAAATGGCTACACGGGAATTTGTTAAGAAAGTTGAAGAATTGGATTTATTTGAATCAATTGTTATCCGTGCGCAATATGTTGACGGCCAACAACGTAACATCAACGGTATGCAAACTATCAGCGAAAAGCGGTTACAAGCCTTAGATGCTGCCACCATCGATAATTTACATAAACTCGGTTATTTAGGTGCAATATATGCGGTAATGTTGTCTCTTGGACAATTGAACCGTTTAGTTCAGCTTACTCAAAGCGGTGAAAACCCTGTCAGAGCTTTACAACTGCAACCAGAAGAGCCCTCTGGGGAAGTGGCTGCAGAAGCAACACCAAAAGCGAACTAACCCTCTAAAAAGAAACCTAGATTAGTGTGATACGAAAGCCCGTTACAAATTTATTGTAACGGGCTTTTTGCATTATTAGTAACAGACAAAAAACATCTAAAGTGAATGTTCTTTATATAACACTTCATATTCAGTCACAGAATAAAACTCTTTACCTGCTTCTAATATAGCGCTGGGGAAGCTCAGTTGGTTAGGCGTGTCTGGGTAAAATTGGGTTTCAAAACACACCCCTTGATTAGCTTGGTAACTCGCGCCTTCTTTTCCAGCTTTATTTGAGAAATGATTGGCTGTGAAGATTTGAATACCAGGCATAGTAGTGTAGATCTTGAGCTCGATCCCGGACCCTTTGACTAATGCTTTTCCTGCATAGGTAACCGTTTTGGCTTTTGAAGTGAATAAGTCCAAGCATAAGTTGTGATCTAAACCATTGCCATATTCAATTTGTTGATGATCTGAATTTAGAGCCTGTCCGATCGTGGTCAGCGACCTAAAATCAAAAGGGGTATTATCCACCTCAGTAATCTCACCAGTAGGGATGGCCTGGTTGTCTGTTGGCGTATAGTGACTGGCTAATATTTGAACTTGATGGGATTTGACTGAGCCGCTGTTATGGCCTAACAAATTAAAATAACTGTGATTGGTAGGATTATATACCGTATTTTGTTCACCCGTGGCAAAGTATTCTATTTTTAGACGATTATGCTCAGTTAAGGTATAAACTACCTTAGCTATTAATTTGCTAGGAAAACCTTGATCGCCATCAGGGCTGGTTAGCTCCAACATAATGGATGGGTTATCGCCGCTAGATAACACTGTGCTCTGCCACACTTTGCTATTGAATCCTTGGCTACCACCATGAAGACAATTTTCATTTTGGTTGATATTTGTTTGATGTTTGATACCTGCTAAGCTAAATTTTCCTTTGTTAATACGGTTTGCATACCTGCCTACTAATGCGCCTGCATAGCTGTCGTCAGACAAGTAGTCACCCACTGTATCAAAGCCTAAAACAATATCGGTGTGTTCAATTTTATTTTTGGGTATCAACCAGCGGCGAATAATCCCACCAAGGTTGAGGATCTCGATACTGACATTATGGTTATTGGTTAAGCAAAACTGTTTAACTATTGTGCCATCTGGCATTTTGCCAAAGGTCGATTGGTTTATCATGCTTTAAAACTTAAGGTGCTTTGAATGGCACTTGACCAGCCTTTCAGCAACTTTTCACGTTTTGTAGCATCCATACTTGGTTTAAAGCGGCTATCGATTTGGTTCATGCTCGCCAACTCGTCGGTCGATTGGTAAATTCCCACTTGTAAACCGGCTAAATAAGCCGCGCCTAATGCTGTGGTTTCCATAACTTTAGGGCGTTCTACTGTTACATTGAGTACACCGGCCAAAAACTGACAAACCCAGCTATTGGCTACCATGCCGCCATCGACTCTTAATTTTTGTGGTCTGATGCCATCTTCACTCATGGCTGTAAGTAAATCCGAGGTTTGCAAACAGACAGACTCAAGTGCCGCTCGGGCTAGGTGTGCACTGCTCGTGGCACGGGTTAAACCAAAGATGGCACCTCTGGCATCAGGTGCCCAGTAGGGGGTGCCTAACCCTGCAAAAGCGGGTACCAAGAATACGCCATGATCATCGGGGATACTTTTGGCCATGGCTTCTGTTTCAGATGCACTTTCAATAATTTTTAAGCCATCTCTGAGCCATTGTACGGCTGCACCGGCAATAAATATTGAGCCCTCTGATGCATAGTGAGTTTGACCTTTAATAGTGTAAGCCACAGTGGTGAGTAGTTTGTTTTTGGATACATGCGCTTTTTCGCCGGTATTTAACAACACAAAACAACCTGTGCCATAGGTACTTTTGATGTCGCCCTGATGAAAACAACATTGGCCAATACTGGCTGCTTGTTGGTCACCGGCTACTCCTGCGATTGGAATCGAATAACTAAATAGTCCTTCTGTAGTGTGCCCAAAATCATCAGCGCATTCCTTCACTTCGGGTAACATCAATTTGGGCACATCAAAAATGTCGAGCAACGTATCATCCCAACACAAGTTATGGATATTGAATAAATTGGTGCGACTGGCATTAGTAACATCAGTGGCATGGATTTTTCCACCTGTTAAGCGCCAAATGAGAAAACTGTCTACTGTGCCAAAAGCCAACTCGTTGGCGTTGGCCCTTTGCCTTGCACCCTCAACATTATCCAAGATCCAAGCGACTTTTGAAGCTGAAAAATATGGGTCGAGCAATAAACCTGTACGTTCTTGAACCGCTGGTAAATAGCCAGCATTTTGTAGTTCTCTGCATTGCGAAGCCGTGCGTCTGTCCTGCCATACAATGGCATTGTAAATGGGCTTGCCGGTCTTTTTATCCCATACCAAAGTGGTTTCTCTTTGGTTAGTGACACCTATAGCGACAACAACGGCTCCTTTTTTTGTGGCTTGGGCAATCGCCATATTCTTTCTACTTCTCCGAACTCTGGATAGTGTATCAGCTCAAACTTAGGTTGTCTGTCCATCAGCTATTCTCCTCTGTTACCATTG
>CAJQKX010000863.1 GCA_905479025.1 uncultured Paraglaciecola sp. | reverse complement strand
TAAATCGCTAATTGAAGACCTCAAACTCATCGCGGATATCAATGGCTTAGGTTATCAGCCTCTAATAAGGCGAGTCCTTCACCGATTTACCAACAGTGAAATGAAAAAGCTGGTGACTGAAAATGCAACATTGTTAAAGAAGCACCATAAAAAGGATCTGATTGACGATGATAGCGATAGGCAATGTGCTGAGCCATAGAGTATGCGCCTAGGAATAAAGCGAGAAGCCTCAGGGAGATAGATCTTCTCTTCTCTTCTCTTCTCTTCGCTGCGATTCGATCAGATTGAGTCGTTGCGGGGGTCCGATGAAGAAGGCAATTTGATTGCCGCGAGGGCCCTTTAGGGGTCGGGCCCAAACAACCAATTGATTTTATTATGCTTTCATCCAAAATCAGGCCGCTACAGTTGCTTAAAGAACTGCTTTTGGCATCAAAATTTCAAATATAAGAGGCTCTTCGCTCTCTCATCCTATACAGCCCTTCTTGTTATTGCGTGGCAACGATGTGTGATATGCCATGCATGGCTCGGAATAAACTATCTGTTTGCGCGACGCATTTAGTTTTCTCCTTAAAGCCTGTATTTATCCCTAAAAAAGAGGCCTTTAAGCTCTAAACAAGCGGATTTACTAGACACTTTTATATATATTTCAATCGCTTACGCGGGTCCGACCCCGTTCATCCCGCCCTCAACTTTTATTAAAACATGTATTTCAAGTTGCAATGGATGGCGACTACGTAGACCAAGATATCTTCACGTTGGACAAACCGACGATTGTGCCAGCAAAGACGTTTTTGTCTCAATTGGTTTAAGCTAGAAATATCCTTCAACACTGAACAGGTCATGTCGTCGATCGCGTATCGAAGGGGAAAGTCCGTCTCATGCGTATCGGTTACGAGAATACTCTACTTAAAATCTCAGTTAATTTGTGAGGGGATTACAATTGCTCAGGATGAAATACAAACTTCTCACCCGGAACCAAGTTAAAGTTACATTGCTCAGGTTTAAGACCATCGACTTTAAGGAGATTAATAGCGTTAGCTTTATCCTCTAAATCTCGCAATATGTTTTGCTCAAGATCTTCAACGTGAGAAAGCATATGAAGAAACCCGTTAAGTATATCGCTACTCTCTTCCTGTAGATCTGATCTAGAAATTTCTGATGTTCTTACATTCAACTCTTGAATTCCCGAGTGAGCTGCTTGGGTGTTTCTCAATTTATTTACGAGATCCATATGATCCATGGCGCAATGCTCAAACTCTGGGCACAAATGATAAGGATGTGCCAAAGTGCCAATTAAGGATACGAGATGAGGCTCTTTGCCGTTTGCTCGTTTACAGGTTGGGCAGGGTGACTCTAGCAATTGGCCTAATGCCATTCGTCCATATCTTGATTCCGTTATCTGCGTGCAGTAGAGAAGCTGCTTAATTGCCACTTCACATAGCCTTGCAGAATATAAAAGCACTTCATTGTACAGACGGAGCCTTTCAATTTCTGAATCCACTTCATCATGGCTAGGTTCATCTCCATTTGCATAGGCGTGAGATTGGTTAATAACCCTGCTCATAAGAAGAGATAAAGTAACGCCACTTTTCGTATAGGGGTTCGTAAAGCCATTATTGTCTGGTGCTTCTTGGTCAGGCATAAGAGATAGATGCCCTTTCTGCATCATCCAGGCACGCATATCTGTTGCAATCGGCAACAAATTAATTCCGCCGATCATCTCTCCCGACCAGCGAAATGCTTGAGGGTGATAATTCCAAGAGTGATGAATGCCATGCCACTCACGCTTTTTAGTTTCCACTTCTGCTGAATTCCTCGGCATGCCTAACGCCGCGCTCTGCGGCAAATTTGGAGCGCAGCGGAAAATTTGTCCGACAGCAGCGCCTTGTTATACGCTTTTACTTACCCGCATCTTTTGCTGCTTTTTCAATCCAATCTCCCATATTTTTGTATCCATCATCCTTATTCCAAAGATAAAACTTGTAACCTTTAGGGATTTCACCACAACGTTCAGATGTCTCTCCTTGCAGGTTTTTTATTTTGCTAATGTCTATCCCTAAAAGGCCATTTCCGCGCTTAATACTCTCTTCAATTTCATATTTTACCCAGCGACTGCTGCAGGTTTTTTCACCCACCAAAACAACAGTAACCGTCGTGCCCTCAAGTTGCTTATCAATCCAGCTTCGAATAGCTGTATCACCTTTCTTTTTTACTTCTTCAAACTCAGCCTTATCAATAAATCCAGCTGCTTCCTTCCCTTGAGTTACCCAGCTATTTCTTACCACCATAGACCGAGAAACATCTTTGTATTTAAAGCTAAAAAATACTTTCCTACCCATATCAAACTCCTTTGCTTATGTTCGTGACGATATCTAAAATTATCTTTTTGATGTTCTCCAAGTTCATGCTCTTATCACCCAGTGACAGTAGCGCCACTTTAATTTTTTCGGGAAACGACAGTGCACCAGATTCAATACTCTCTTTTAGCTCAACCCATAACTTTTCAGCCATATAACCGGTAGCACCAACTGGCACTACGAAAACACCCTGGTTTTTAGCTATTTCATATTCTTCTTTCATTCCATCTGACAAAAGGATCTGATCGTTAACAAGCTTGTTGCCAAATATAAAAATTGCTATGCCAGCATAAGAGATCATATCATCTCTATACTTTCGCCAAAGTAGCTTCAAATCCAACTCTCCAACTTGATTTTGAGGAAATGGCCTCAACAAAAGCTGATCATCGTCTAATTTATGCCCGCTCATGTAAATAGACTCTAGGGCACCAGATATAACAGAACTTCCTATCCCCAAACCAAACCCCGATACCACTCGATAGTCATTTGCAATTAGATCTTTACTTAGCTCATAAACAAATTTTTCCGAATCAATTTTCTCGTATGGGGCGTAATCGCTAGCAGCACCGGAGATGAAAATTGATTTTGACTTTATCTTAATTTCTAATTCCTGAAGAATCTCCGTGACTTCGCTATATTCATCAAGCATAACCGACTTAATTCCAAATCGAAGTAAATCTTGAATGAATAACTCTTGCTTTCTTTGCCTGTATTCAAAGTCTGCTTCACTTTCGTCTTTCTCTTTCTCAAGGTTCTTCAGCAGACAGTAATGCGGTCTCTGATCTTTGCTATACGCAATTCGAACTCGACTAAGAATGTAGTCAAGATTAGGGTCTGTAAAACTAAACCCTAAAAATAGAAACGTCTTTGAAATTAAGTCGCCGCTCAGTGCATTTAAAAAAGGCTGCATGGTCACATGATAACTTTCATAGTCATCTTTCGTTAGAATTGCTTCACTAGGATGATCTACATCTCCGTGCATTTTATAAACAATCGCATCTCTCTTGGGTACGGTAAATGCTAATTGTTTATTACTGTATTTAACATCAGGAATCTTGCCGGCATCTGAGAGAGCTGACTCAATCATCTTGTCGTAATTTGTTGTCCAGAATGTATCTACTGGTAGACGCGCCAAAATTTGATGGTTTTTAGTAAGCTTTTCCCGCTGCGAGAACTCATTAACTAATAATTGGTTTATCTTGCCTCTGTTTGATTGATTAACATTGCAGTGATACTGGGCCAATTGAACTAAGTTGCTCTCTTCTTTCTCGATATCTAGATCTAGCTCATCCGCAATGGGCTGCAACAACTGCTTCCAATTAACGTATCCAGCTGGAATAGACAGGCCAGCTCCAGCAAATATCGCGAGATTTCTACTATCAATAGCATCCAAAATCTCATTAATTAATCTGGCTTTATCTCTTTCTTTTTTCGTCAAGAGTGTATTCCTTATGATTAGGATGTAGCAGCAACACTGCGCGTATAACGCCTGGGTAATGTGCGGAAAAAACCGCAGGTTTTTGGAGTCGCATTGACCCACTTGTTAGATACCCCGTGCACCGTACTAAAATTTTGTGAATTTCATATTTGATTTAGCTAAGAGCCAATATAATGGAAAGTCTGATCGAAGACCGCAACTTTCACACATAATAAACTCATGCAAATACAAAGGCGGTGCATTTTTTTTATTTATCTTTAATTTCTCATTGCAATGTAAACAGTCGAGAAAAGAGCCAAGATCTTTTTGCAGCATACGGCTAATAGTTAAGCTTCTTCCGTCTAAGAACAATGCCTCGTAACATCCCATCATGGTTAATATTAGATGAGATATTGTTTTTTCATTGGTGGAATGAATACGATTGAATGACTCAAGCGTTACCTGGGTAACATATAGAAAAATATAGGGTAATTTTGACTCTAGAAACTCAAAGTAATAATCGTCGAAGGCATATTCAAAGATAAAGTTTAAGGTGTAATCTTCGGTTTTAAGAAGCTCTCCTTGCGACGTGGTTAAATGTGTGGCTTTTTGCCATGTTGGTTCAAACCCGTTCTCATGGTTTTTGGAGTAAACCATACTCCATATTGTTTCCGCATCAAAAGCATCTTCGACGTGTAGCTTATCAATGGCTTTACCAATAATCTCAATTCGCTTCTCTTTTGTGACACCATTAAAGCTAATGTAGTTATTTGACTCGAATCTTGAAATAAAATCATCTTTGTCAGCTAAAATCCATGACAGAAAGAATAAATGCTCTTTTAGCGGCTTTCTCAGCAATGAAAACGCAACCGAAAATTTTCTTTTTTCGAGACAAATTAAGGCTTCATAAATGAAATGCAGCATATCCGCAGTTAAGGCCATGACCGTATGACTTACTAGGTGATGCTTGTAAGGTTCAGTAAGCCCATTTTCTTTCATGTGGTCTATTAAATTTATACCCTCGAATTTTTCTTCATGCCCCTTAATAGCTTCTTCAAATGCGTCGGAAACGGTATCTTGTATTCGATTTGCATCGTATTCGACAAGCATTTGTGCCAGTTTGTCATGAAGATAGAAGCAAAACTCATGTACAACCCGATATTTATCGGGGAGTAACGTGAGCCTATTTTCGTCAATAATTCCAAGTGTTCTCATAATCTCTAGGGGTATCTAACAGCCTAATTATGAGGCCTGTCGGCCTCATAATAATTATTATCGGGGCGCCCTTGTAATATGTTATCAGGGGCATTTTTGGATTGTTTAACTGATTGATTTATATATGGAAAATCATCGAACCTGAAGTGCACGGCTTGATTATCAGGGCACTTTTTCGAGGGCTGTCGATGATTTATAGAAATAAGCTGGGATACTGTTTTGTTACACAGTATTTTAAAAAGGATGTTTCGCAATGTCGTCATCACCATTCCTTTGGTCTAAACGCAAATATATGATTCGTTAATCATTAACGAGGGTAGAACAATAAATTAATACTTATTCTGGATCAACGTATTTTTACTTAATCCGCTGTAAGAGCCTTCCCGACAGAGCCCAACCAAACCTGCCATCCCGACAGAGCGCAGCGACGAGGGGTCTATTAGTTGGGTTTACTGAGGGTCTGAGTGGGCTGATAGTAGATCTCTCACATACGTTCGAGATGACAGGCTTTTTATCGAGCGCCTTGTTTTTAACACCAAGAACCCGATTACTGCCATCTCGAGCAGAGCCGAAGGATCTCCAGCAAACCCACGGTGACTAATTGATAACCTAAAGACGCTAACAGCAGCTCAATTCAGCTGCTGGTTAAAAAATAAGCGATACGGCCCTAATTAAAATGGGCGGAGTTAAACCTATGCACGGTGGGTGGAGCTGCTTTGGCCTACA
>CAJQKX010000862.1 GCA_905479025.1 uncultured Paraglaciecola sp. | reverse complement strand
GCCCTAATGGCCTGGGAGGGCTCATTAGGGCTTAAATATGTGGTGGAGCTGGCGGGAAGTTAACCTGACAACTAAGTCATTGAATAAACATAAATATTCTATATTTAATGACAGTGAACCACTACCTGTCCCACTAACAGTAAAAGTCATCTGTTATTCAAAAACGCATAGATTTACTCAACAAAAGCTTCTGAAGTTGCGGGGGGTGTAAGAAAAGTATTGTCGACGGCTCTGTAAGGCTCGACCCTAGAGATTTGACTCGCACCTCCCTTGTGTGTGGGATTTTACATCCCAGTGAACAAAAGTTAACCAATCAGATATCAAAAGTAAACCAATTACATCCCTTTATGGCTTAGTGGCAAGCTTGGCCAATAATTCTGATTAGATGATCCGATTAAATAGGCTTAGTGTCTTTTAATTAGCTCCAACCGCTTTTAAGCTAACTCAGGCAATTTTTGCAACCGTTCAGTCATCGCTTACTGCCTCAAAGCCAATCATATAAAAATCCTTGATAGCGTTTTTGTAGATACTGAGTGTAGGACAGGCTCCCACCACTTAAAGACTGTGCAACCAGTTCAGCATTTGCAGCCATGATTGGCTACTGAGTCATACCTAACTTTCGCTAATTACATGCATAAGGCTCAGGTCGGTGGTCCGCTATGAGCTGTGATTTGCGGACAGTCAGGACTTTCAAGTTATAGCGCACTGACAAATTTTTACGCCATTTAAACGTATGGATATTGCGTCGAAAAATCTGTGCGAGTTCGCTGATTGGGTTCATTGGTATCACTTGCCAGCCATTATTTAACCTCTCTTAAAATCCCTCAGAAAATCTCGTAGATTGGCAAGAACGCTATTATCTAAATTGATTACGCAGGCTTTAATCCCGACCCTTTATATTTTTAGCGTATCAATATCTTTAACTTTTTTGTAAAGTTTTAATGCTTAAATGACTTACCCCTTAATCTTAAAAACACAAGCAGCAAGAATAAGCAGGAAAAAATTTTTTATTGCTTAGGATTATGAAAACAATTAAGTTTTAAGTAATTTAATATACAAGCTCAACGACCATTTTTAGACAGTAATTGTTTGAACACGGAACGAACATCATCTTCACACCTTTCCGCTTCAAAATACAAATGTCCTATATTAAGTTGTAAATTAAGTTGTAAAAGGAAATTAACGTATGTACCGATGTTTACTCAACTCTTTTGTGTTGATAAGAACACTTGTTAACGGTTTCGCTGCTGCTCACGGCACATTGACTTATACACTAAGTGGCGGCAATGCCACAGTGACTGGATGTGTGGCTGCTTGCCCGGCGGCTTTAGTGATACCTAAAATTATTGATGGCTATAGCGTCACCATTAGGCAATGGGTATTGAGCTTCCCTTTTCAACTTAGATTTTTGTTTGCCAGCTATTCTCAGATTAGAATAAATTCACATCAATTAAGTCACCTTAATTTAATGAGTACAGCCTCATGACAAATCAGATGTATAGAGCCATTCTTGGCTTTTTACTGCTACTGGCGTTGACTTTTGATGTGGTAGTTCTGTTTTATGTGTTAATTCTAATGCTGTTTTTTGAGGGCGTAACCAATTTATATCTTACCAAGCTCGTATGCCAGTTTCGAACTTGCTTAAATTCTCAGAGCAAACCTACTGAATATGTTCAGGACAATAATCCTTCCTTCCGCTTTAATGTTGAATCTGAACGTGTCTGGCGCCTTGTGGTAGGGGGATTATTAGCGATTACCTTCTATTTCTATGAGCAACTTTGGTTCTTCCCTTGGTTTATTGGCTTTGCTATTTTTGGTTCAGGAATCAGTAATGTATGCCCGGTATTGTTGGTTATACGCTGGGCCGGGTTTAAATGACAAATAAGTCATTACCTAATAAGAAAAACAGCTCTGAACTTATTCAACTGTCTTTACCTACAAAAATCACTGGTATTGTATTCTGGGGAATGATGTTTGTCGGTCTATTAGTGGCGGTTTATCTGCTGCAATCTCGTGAAGACCATTTAGTCAGAGAGTATGAGAATGGTGCAATAATGTTTTCTCATGAGATAGAGTCGGTGCTTGAAAAAGAGCGTTCGAAGTTAAATATAAAAAAAGCCCTTAATGCCGTTTTTGAAAAAAGCAGACAAAGCTATGATATACAGGCCTTTGAATTTCGCTATGGAGACAAATTGTATGCTCTGGGGATGCGCGCGGCAGACCAGGAAACAATCACTAGCCCTATACATTATCAGAGTGCTGTATCGACCTATGTAAAAACTGAACTGGTTGTTTTTTTTCCGAATCTTCAACATGCTACCTCTACATTAAGAAAAAAAATGGTGCTGACTATTGGCTTTCTGAGCTTTCTATTTGGATTGGTTATACAGCAAATATTACAAAAGGTACTGACTAAGCCCTTCTTAAATATGGTTATGGTGGCGGAGCAATTTGCGGATGGTAATAATCAGGTGAGATTTGATGAGCAAAGGAATGACGAATTTGGCTATATGGCCAAATTTGTTAACCGAGCGTTAGATTCAACTTTACTTAAGCAGTATGAGCTAGAGAACTCTCGTAAGGCTTTATTCGACGAGAAAGAACGAGCTGAAGTGACCTTGCATTCAATTATCGATGGGGTGATTACCACTTCAGCGGATGCCAGAATTAAATTTATGAACCCGGTCGCAGAGAGATTGACAGGTTGGAGTAGCAATCATTCTCGGGATGTGCTGCTGAGTAATGTGGTTAAAATTATTAATGAAGATACCGGCCAGCAGATGCCTAATCCAATCACTCGATGTCTAGAGGAGAACACGGTAGAGCATCAAAACAATCATGTGTCATTGATTCGTCATGATGGTGCAACCGTTCCTATAGAGGTTTCTGCGGCTCCTATGCGAGATGACAGTGGCGCCGTGTTAGGTGCTGTGATGGTCTTGCATGATGTGAGCTCTTCTAGAATACTGGCCAAACAGTTGTCTTATCAGGCCAGTCATGATGCGCTGACCGGTTTGTATAACCGAAGAATGTTTGAAGAACGGCTAGAAGCGTTACTATTAAATGTGCAGAAAGAAGATCGGCATCATGTGCTTTGCTATATCGATCTTAATAAATTCAAGATAGTGAATGATACCTGTGGCCATATGGCGGGAGATGAATTACTCAGGCAGGTTGCAACTTTTCTGCATGATTGTATTCGTGAAGGGGATTCGTTGTCGCGCCTGGGAGGAGATGAATTTGGTGTACTACTGGAGAATTGCCAATTGGCCCAGGCCAGTCAAATCGCCGATAAAATTCTACAAAAATTCAGAGAATACCGATTTTTCTGGAAAAATCGAGCATTTGAAATAGGTGCCAGCATAGGTGTAGTGAACATTAATTCTGAAAATGTTGATATGGGGAGCGTTCTTTCAACCGCCGATCTGGCCTGTTATGCCGCAAAAGGAATGGGGCATAATCGAGTGCATATTTATGAGCCGACTGATGCGATATTGGCTGAGCGGCATGGGCACATGCATTGGGTTACCCGCATTATGGATGCGATTGAGCAAAACCGTTTTGTGTTGTATCAGCAGCCAGAGGTCCCTATTAGCTCAGAGATAGATATTAAGCACATAGAAATTCTGATTAGAATGAAAGACGAAGATGGCGTGTTAGTGAAGCCAGACCGTTTTATCCCTGCCGCAGAACGTTATCATTTGATGCCAAAGATTGACCGCTGGGTGATTAATAATGTGTTTGAATCTATGGCAAACAACCGGATTAACGATAATAAAAACCAGATAGTATCGATTAATTTATCAGGACTCACGCTGGATGATGAAGATTTGCTGGGATACATTCTGACCACTCGTGACCGTCATGGCATTAATCTGAAAGAAGTTTGTTTTGAAATCACCGAAACCGCAGCGATTGGTAACCTAGCGAAGGCGACCCAATTTATGAATGAGCTTAAAAAAGAGGGCTGCCAGTTTGCACTGGATGACTTTGGTAGTGGTCTAAGTTCATTTGTGTATCTAAAAAATATGCCGGTGGATTACATCAAAATCGATGGTGCTTTTGTGGTGAA
>CAJQKX010000861.1 GCA_905479025.1 uncultured Paraglaciecola sp. | reverse complement strand
GATTGGTTGTTGTGTAGGTTATTCAGCACAAAACATACGGACCGTTTAATGAAAGCATTAGAACGATTTTTAGATGAGCATATCGGAGGTTAGAGTTACTTGAGTTTTCGGAATAGGGCGGCGGCATCAGATATCCTGATTTCTCCATTACTTTGATGGTGCAATGCATATCGATTAAATTTATCTATTCGTCCTTTTTATTTATATTCAGTCTAAAAAATATTTTTATTAAAACCTAGGATGCGTTTTTTATTCGATGCGTTTAGCAAACGTAAAAGTTATTGCGGTTTATGCTTTTTATTCTTAATAAGTCACTTCTATTTGTTAGTATCCCTTCGTCAAATTTTTAATGGAACGCTTTTATAAGCGAAAGAGAAACAGTGAGTGTCCGCAGCCAAGGAAAAATGGAATGGCTGGTATTACCCCATGATATTTTAGTTCGTTACTCTTGCCTTTTTTTATCTGCTCTCGACCCAAAGCGGACGTTGAAAGCCTGAGTGAAAATAGATCCGGCTGATAAAGACCGTGTTTGATACCCAATAGGGAAAGCGAATAAATGAGATTAACTAAAGCCTTTATTAGGAATTTTCGTCGCCTTGAAGAGGTCGAGGTTGATTTCGAAGACTCTGAAACTGTTTTTGTTGGGCCCAATAATAGCGGGAAGACTTCGGCAACAAGCGTCTTTCGATGCTTCCTCTCTTCTAGAGATTTTAAGATTCATGATTTTTCGATTCAGCGCATCTCGGAGATTGACGATTATTCACCCGAAGGGGATATTGTTTTTCCTTCCATAGAACTCGACCTTTGGTTTGAGTTTGACCCTGAAAATATCTCTTTCGGTCGCGCTTTTGCTTTGCTTTCAAGTGTCTCTATAGAAACATATGAAGTTGGTATTCGTTGCAAGTATGTTGTAGCTGACATTTCTAAATTATGGGCTGAATATGACAGTATTTTCCCAAGTGATGATGACGGTAACCGGAAAAGAAGCCTAAGCCATTTTTTAGGCCTTGATGGTAACTTTAAACACCATTTTTCCGTTCAGTACTCTTCACTTTCAAGGCTAGAGAGCGAAGAGTTTGAGGAAGCAATACTCAAGCCTGCTGATGGTAAACGCATATTGAATTCTTTGGTGCGTGCGGACTTTGTTGATGCTCAACGGAACATGAATGATGATGAGGAAGCGAGTCGTAGTAGCAAACTCTCTACTGCGTTTGCTTCGTTCTATCGCAATAATCTAGATCAAGCTGATGTCAGCGATGCAGCAATCCAAATTATCGACGAGAACAACGAAAGGCTCACGGAGCATTACGATGAGCATTTCGAAGGTCTTATGGGTGTACTGGACGACTTGGGCGTACCTGCAGCACATGAACGCCGCTTGAAGATAATTTCATCTATCAGTGCTGACGTAGCACTGCGTGGCAGCACTGATTTAATCTACATAGATGCTGGAACTGATCATGAGCTTCCGGAAGCCTATAATGGACTGGGGTTTAAAAATTTGGTGCTTATGGCGATCCAAATTCGGGATTTTCAGTTGCAATGGCTACAAACCATAGAGAACCGGCCGTTATGCCATCTGATTTTTGTCGAGGAACCCGAGGTTCATTTACACGCTCAAGTCCAGCAGACATTCATCGCTAATATATGGAGTATTCTCAATAATCTTGATGAAGATGGAATTGGTAGCCCACAGCTTGTTATTACAACGCATTCATCACACGTTCTTAATTCAGTTGATTTTGAAAAGGTCAGGTATTTCCGACGGTGTCACCGCCCAGAAGAGGATCCTGTGGTGTCCCCCATTTTGCGCGTGTCAGAGATACATAACCTAAGAAACTTTCAAGCTTCAGCAATCACTTCGGATGACGGTGAAATAGATGCGGATGCTGCTCTTGAATTTTTAAAACGCTATCTAGCTCTGATACATTGCGATCTCTTTTTCGCTGATGCTGCAATATTGATAGAAGGCACTGTGGAGCGACTTCTCTTGCCACAAATGATTACGAAAACATCACCAAACCTGAGCACAAAATATCTCACTACGCTAGAAGTTGGCGGGGCGTATTCTCATCGATTTACAGAGTTAATGGCCTTCCTGCACATTCCTTACTTAGTTATCACCGATATAGACTCGGTGAAGCCTCCTGAGGGTGGCGGTAGAGCAAAAGCCTGCTGTGCAGCAGATGCCGATGCAGTAACGTCTAATGCCAGCCTCAAAGACATGTTCACAGGCAAATTGCTGATAAGTGATTTCAATGAAATGCCCCTTCAAGATCAGTCGCAGACTGAGTTTGACCGTTTTGTTGCTTTCCAGCGTCCAGTTGAGGTGGATTTTCTAGGCGAGCATATGATGATTCATGGGCGAACTTTAGAAGAGACATTTATCTATGAAAACATCCAAGTTTTTGGCGAAGGAGAAACATTCAAAAGCGTTGTGCTTCCAGCTGTCGCCGAAGAATTGAACGAGTCAATGTACAAGCTAATTCGAGAATCGAGCTTCAAGAAGACCGATTTTGCGCTCACCGTTTTGTCGTCTGATGATTGGCAAGTGCCATTATACATCCGTGAAGGATTAGAATGGCTTGAACTGAGGCTTCAAAGCCCAGATCAGGTAATTGAGGGGCCGGCCATATGACCAAACTGCTCAAGCCGACTACAGCAGATAAGGAAATCAAGGAATGCCTCTTGGCCGCTCAGTCTTTTTCTGTAGTAGCGGGAGCTGGTTCTGGGAAGACGACCTCACTTGTGACGGCACTAAATTTCCTTCGTGACGAAGTAGGAAGTAACTTAAGGAAAAACGGACAAAAAATCGTTTGTATTACCTATACTAAGAGAGCAACCGCCGTGATTGAGGAGCGGCTCGGGTTCGACGAACTCTACCTTGTTTCAACAATTCATAGTTTTCTTTGGAGTTCTATCAACCGATTTACGAAAGATATTCGCGTAGCTCTTCGCGATTACCTCATTCCAGTCCACATCGAAAAAGCACGCGAAAAAGACAATGGTGGCAACTCTCAGTCAGCCCAGCGGGCTCGGGCTCGGGTTGCGGAATTGACGAGTGAATTAGAACTGTTAGATCAAGTGACCGTGTTCAAGTACGATGAAAATCAATATAGCAGCTTCTCGAAAGGACAAATCGGGCATGATGATGTCATTGAGTTGGCCGCATACTTGATCTCCGAGAAGCCTATTTTACAACGAGGGCTTGGCTTCCAGTTTCCCTACATTTTTGTCGATGAAGCGCAAGATACATTTGATAGTGTTATTGCCGCATTCAATACAATTTGCTCTAGTGAAGGACTTCCGGTGGTTGCCTATTTTGGTGACCCTATGCAGCAGATTTACGATAATGGAGCTGGCGTATTTGATGGGCCAGTAGGATTTCAGGAAATTGATAAAGAAGAAAACTTTCGATCAGGCACCTCAATCGTTGCTCTGACCAATAAGCTTCGGAGCGATATCCAGCAGACTCCCGCTGGCGATAGCGCCTTGAATGCAGGTAGTGTGTTGCTGACCTTGATTGAAACGGAAGCGCCTGCTGGACCTCGTGGAAGGTATACACCCGAACAACTAGACCAATCTCTATTGAGGTTTGATGAGGCGCTAGAATACATCGGCTGGCAAGATAACGAGGATGCCAAAAGACTA
>CAJQKX010000860.1 GCA_905479025.1 uncultured Paraglaciecola sp. | reverse complement strand
ACCTATGGCAAAACAAGCATCAATACGATTGTTTATAATTTGTAAGTGGAATGTTAATGCTAGATGAGAACTGCAGGCATGACGTTGCCAATTAGATTATTTGACGTTAAAAAAAGAAATGAAATAGCTAATTAGAGTTAATAAAAGTGATATTCATCCTAATAAAAAATTGATTTAATTAATGATATGAAATCCCTATTTCCTAGCTTAATTATATATAATTTAAATTATGATTAGGAGCAAGATTTTATGGGGTGACAACATATATATAATTTGTGTCGTATTTATTATTTTGGTTAACTACAAAAATTTTTCACGAAGGTTGCTTGCAGTATATTTTCAATATCATCACTGTCAACAATACTAATATCACCCTAATTATTTTAGTCCGAATTTTAAATATGTTTAGTTAATATGGATATACGTGTCAATTTACTATATTCCAATTATCTAGCTTTTAATATAAAAGTACCTTCAACTTTAATACCATCCTCATTATTTTAAGAGATCTTACTCTTATAAATCGCTTTAAAATTAAACATAAAACGAATATAAAAAAACCACTCGTTTTTATGCGAGTGGTTTTATAAAAGTATAATTAAATTCCTTAGTAGTTGTATCTCGCTTGTAAATACCAAGTTCCGCCATTAAAACCAAACGGAGCTGATTCAGGGTACAATTGTCCACTGCCGCCAGCATTTGGATTTTCTTCAGGGTAAGTGTCTAGAAGATTATCTACACCTACTACAAATTCCAATTGCTCGTTGTACTGATAGGCAACTTGAACATCAATTAATAGTTCTGCACCAATTCCGGGGACACCGTTACCAGTATCATCCCACCCACCATAATAACTTGCACGTACCAACGTTCTGATATTATCTTTGGTATGATTCCACGCTACATTGCCTCGTATATTTGGTAGTAAATCTTCAATAGCTGAAACACGTCCCGCACCTATAGGATTAACAGTACCTAAATTATCTACTTCGGTTTTGTTATAGTTAGCTGCAACCGTGATCCCAGACTCTCCTCCCATAAAATCAAAGTTTATATTACCTACAACATCGATTCCTGTAGTAGTCGTATCGAAACTGTTCGAGAAAAATCTAAATTGTGCTAAGTCATCTAAACCAATAAATTGTTGGCGATCAATAACACCTTGTGAATCTAAACCCGTTAACGCTTCTGAGATTGTTGCATAATTAGACCCTGCTCCTCCTGCATAATTTAATGCATCAAGAAAGTCTACATTGGCACTAAGTGCAACACGATTTGTTAACTCAATATTATAGTAATCAACTGTCCAGGTAGTATCTGCAATATTAAAGCCCAAACCAACTGAAAAGTTTTTTGCATCCTCTGGACCAAGTTGAGGCCGACCATTGCCAAGACTCTCAATAAAGTCCGCTCCCAGCTGACCTGCTGCAGACGATAAAGGTAAGGTACCTTGGTCAACAAGAACACCTTGAACGTTTTGCGTTGTTACATTGGTTATGCTGGCTTGCCCCGCTGTTGGAGCATGAAAACCAGTTGAAATAGCGCCACGCAGTCTAACATCATCACTAACATGATAAATACCAGCCACTTTAAAATCAGTAGTATTCCCAAATTCACTAAAGTCTTCTGCTCTTACCGCTACCTGCATGGTTAGTTTTTCAGTGATATCCGCCTCAAGATCAACATAAAAAGCAGTACTGTCTTGTGAAGAAGAAGTAGTAGCAGGGAAGCCACCAAAACCATTAGAGCTCGATGAGAAACCTTGACTGGCTAGGACACCCAGTTCGTAAGACGCGGCGTCACCAGCAAAAAGGTCAAATTCTTCTTCTCTGTATTCTGCTCCAAAAGCTATATTTAGGTCGGATTCCAAACCCATGTCCACGCTATATACCAGGTCTAAATTAAACTGTGTTTCAGTTTGTTCTTGACCACCAGGTACAAAATCTCTTGGCGTGTCAGGCCCCATAGAAGCGTTTATAGTATTGCGGATGTAAAAATCAGTTTTGTTTGAACCTCGTTGTGCACTCACGTCATAACGAAGACCCGTACCTATACTAACTTCACCACGAACCCCCACAGTAAAGGCAGAATCTTCATTATTACCACCAAACCTTGGTACAAAACCACCTGGAATAGTTTCAATAAATGAGAAACAATTTGCATCTGCTGTTACCTGTGCAAGAAAAGTAGGATCAGGTGTAACATTTCCAGCACCACCAATAGGTATACCCGCAATACATGAGCCACCCACGCCTAATCCATCAAGATCGCCTACCAATACAGAATGCACACCGTCGGCCGCTGCAAGACCAGTCAAAGGGTCGACAGTAGGACCTCTATAAACACCGCCGCGTTGTGCACCTTCTGTAAGTGGATTACGATAGAAAAAACCACCCGTTACAGCTCTTTCTCCATAGTTACCAAAAAGATAAACCTCTGCATTTTTATTGATTTCAAAAGCCGAATTAATAAACAATTTAACATCGTCTTCTACATCAGGTGTACCCCAGTATTGAGAGAAATCACTTGTATAACTGTTTATTGTCTTAAAATCTGCAGCTGGCGCATATCCAGCAGCAATCATACCAAGACTGTCATTTCTAACAACTGATCTTAACGTACCTTCTACATCTCGTATTTCGGCAGTCAAATTTACAAATCCAGAATCTCCTAGAGGTAATCCAGCATTTGCCGATATGGTATAGTTGTTACCGTCACCTTCATAAGTAGAACCATAACGCGCTACAACCTCAAAACCTTCTGAGTCATCTTTAAGAATAAAGTTAAGTACACCCGCGATAGCATCTGAACCATATTGAGAAGATGCACCATCTCGTAAAACCTCAACTTGTTTCAATGCCATTGATGGAATTGCAGATATATCAACACCTTGAGCACCATCCGAAATACCACCACCAAGGAACGAAATGATTGAACCTCTATGACGACGTTTACCATTAACTAATACCAAAACGTTATCTGGTGAAAGACCTCGTAGATTGGCCGGTCTTACGATGGTTGCAGCATCACTAATCGGTTGGCTATTGATGTTAAATGAGGGTACTGCAGTACGAAGTAAATCTTGAACATCTGCAGAAGAGTTTTGTCGAAATTCATCTACGCTTATTATATCTACTGGTACTGGAGAGTCGGCAGCTGAACGATCAGTCATTCTTGTTCCAGTTACGATGATGCTTTCTGTATCAGCTTCTTCTTGAGCCAATACAGGGGAAACTGAAACTACACTCGCTGCGGCTGATGCTGCGATAATATAACGTATATTCTTCGTTAATTTTGATATTGAAGTTCTCATTTTGTTTTCCTGTTTAATTTTTTTATAATAGTAAGGATAATTTATACGAACCTGTACTTCATTAAGTTCATTAAGTTCATTGAGTTCATTGAGTATTTTATGTGTCCTTTGACGCCCAAAAAATCAAACGTCAACAATATATATAACCCGTAATCCCATAAAAATATATAGCAAAAATAATATTATTTTTTTGCTATATATTTTCTCTATTAATTTGTTCAGGTGATTTTGGGGAGGGGTAAAGATTTTATATCGTGAATTTGCCGATTGGTATTTGTTATCAAGGTATTTTAAATGTCGAAGAAGATTAAATAATCATCTTCGACAAACTAGTTAATTAGCGAAAACTGCTTTCGCTTTTGCTCCAAAGTTTCATCAATAAAGATTCTACTGAGAGACTAGCAGCTAAGCCTAGCCTTTCTGGCAAACTTTTCTTCATACTGTATTTTACCGTGAAAATTTTCTTACTTTCATTTGCTGTTAATATGTAATCATCTGATGTCAGAATTTCATCGACTAAACCAAGCTCCTTTGCCTTAATGCCATACCAATATTCACCAGTTGCCACTTGATCAATATCTAATTCTGGTCTTTGGGCTTGTACAAAATCTTTAAACATATGATGTACATCTTCAAGTTCAGCTTTAAATTTCTCACGGCCCTGTTCGTTATTTTCACCGAACATAGTCAAAGTACGTTTGAATTCACCTGCAGTGTGTTGTTCAAACTCTATATTACTTTTCTTCAACAACTTGTTAAAGTTTGGTAATTGGGCAATCACACCAATAGAGCCAATAATGGCAAACTTCGCCGCCAACACGTGGTCCGCAACACAGGCCATCATATAACCACCACTTGCGGCAACTTTATCAACCGAAATAGTGAGCTTTATATTTTTGTCTTTGAGCCGTTGTAATTGAGAAGCAGCTAGACCATAGCCATGTACTACTCCACCACCACTTTCAAGTCTCACTAACACTTCATCTTCAGGTTTTGCTACGCAAAGAATAGCCGTGACTTCTTTGCGCAGATAATCCACCTCATGGGCGTCCATCGAACCAGTAAAATCGATAACAAAAAGTTGCCCATTATCAGGCGCATCAGTATCATTGTTTTTTTGCGCTTTTTTCTTGGCTTTCAGAGTCTTCTTTTGTTCTTTGTGAAATTGCTTAAGTTCGTAGTCGCTCAACAACTCACTTCTTGCAAACTCAGTAATCGACTCTAACTTGTCTGATAATGAGCTTATTTCAAGGTGGCCTTTACCTTGTTTTTGCTTACTCACTAAACTAATGATACCACCAAGCGCCAAAAGAATAGCCGCTACTATTGTTATTGCTTTAGCAATAAATAATCCGTACTCATATAAAAATTCCAACTGGGTTTACTCCTAAAAATATTTTCTGAGATATGGGGGTAAATAAACAAAAAAAAAGCCAAGTGATTAACTTGGCTTTTTTTTAACTTGTTAATTTAATTTTCAACCACTGATGTTTCAATAACAACTATGTTTGCACCACCAGAAACAAAAAATATTATTGCTTGGCTTTGCATTTCTTTAGTGGTTGCAGCACTAATGAAAAGGTTCAGAAGCGAAGAGTGAGCCCCCGAGATAAACCTTACTACGCCACTAACTTGGGCAGGAGTTGAAACTTTAGGTAACCCCATGATATCTGCCAACGCTTGTCCAACAACCAAAGGTAAAGTGGTGACAACAGGAGTAGTTTGGTCAGTTAATGCGATGCTTCCATCATCATTAGTTCAGCCGCCAACGACTAACTGAATCAATACAGGAGTGGTGTTTGCTAACTCCGAAGCAGAACTTATAGAGTCTGAAGCATCAATTGCCGTTTGCGATGCAAACTTAAATGATGAGAAACCTGTGCTAATTTCAGCAAGTTCTGCATCACCAACAACTGCTCAAAAGCCGTGTAAGCTGGACCTATTGCAACGTCCGTAGGTAG
>CAJQKX010000859.1 GCA_905479025.1 uncultured Paraglaciecola sp. | reverse complement strand
GCTATTTCACGAATTGATAATTTTGATCACAAACCGCGAGATATTTCTTCTCTTTCTTGAGGTGTTAAATGTGACGCGGATCTTGTTGTTTGGCGAGGCCTTATTCCGCCTTCCCTCGAAATAATTCTTTGTACACCGGTATGAAATCGATCAAACATCTTTCCAATGTCATGCAAGGAATCGCCTTGCTGATATCGATCCTATATTAATGTTCTTTGTTGTGCATTGTAGTAAATCTTTTTTCTTCTTGTCATAGCAACGCCTCCACTTTATCTAAGTATAGCGTTGCATTGACCAGTTGAACTCACACCTCATTCATGCCGAAATTTTGAAGTAAGTATCTGATTATCTTTTTTAATGGATAAAATGAACAGTGATGTTTTTAATCACTAAAATACCGCCAACTATTTAGGTAATAATCGAGTACTACAGGTTTATCAATTTGATTAATTTCAATCTCTATTTTTTGTATGTCTTTTTCAAACACAAAAAGTGACGGCATAGATTCTTGGGTTAAAAAAAGACTGTTTTCTACCGGACGCTTAGGTATTAAGTCTATGGAATGTAAAGTGCTTAACACAAACCCCCAATCACCAAAAGACGGTACATTTGTGTGGTATGGATAGGTATAAGCAAAACCCGCTGCTTCTATGGTTTTTGCAATACTCCAAAAGGCAGGTTTAACAAAGAATGGGCTGGTAGCTTGTGTCACCATTATGCCGCCAGACGTTAAGTTTGCTCTGGCTAATCGGTAATACTGCTTACTGTATAAACGTGAAAGTGCGATGGTATTGGGGTCGGGTAAATCGTTAATAATAAGATCAAATGCTTGTTTGTTTTTTTCGAGAAAGACAAAGGCGTCATCAATCACAACCTGAACTTTTTTGTTATCTAAACTCCCTAAGTTTATATCGACTAAATGTGGATTATTCTTAGCTAATTGTGTCATTGCAGCGTCTAGGTCGACTAAAACAATCTGTTCAATTTCTGGATACTTGAGTAATTCTCTGACAGCTAAACCATCTCCAGCACCTAACACCAATACCCGTTTAATTGGCTTATCAGCGAAGGTCATAGGGACTATCACTAATGACTCATGATAGCGGTACTCATCTACAGATGAAAACTGTAAAACACCATTTAGGTAAAGTCGAAGATCGTCTTTGCTTTTGGTCAGTGTGATTTTTTGATACGATGTTTGCTCGCTATGCACAATTCGCCCGTTATAGAGCATTTGGTCCCAATGCTTAAGAGCCTGACTAGAAAACACTAACATCACCAAAATAACTAAACTCATTGCGGCGGTTAGTAATTGCAGTCTTTTACCTGTTTTGCCAAGGGATTTTCTGTATGAGTAAAGCACCACTGCAGCAATGGACATATTGATAAGCCCGAATAGCAGTGATGATTGGTAGATACCCAGAACGGGTAAAAGAAAAAACGGAAATGCAATAGTAGCAATCAACGCCCCAAGATAATCAAAGGATAATATATTCGCAATATTGGATTTAAGTACCTGATAATTTTCCATTAACCTAGTTAAAAAAGGGATTTCCAAGCCAATTAGAAAACCTATACACAACGTCAGTAATACATAGGTTGGGTAGAATAATGAGGTCGTAGTGTAAGTAAAATATAATAATGGAATACTGATACCACCGATAAGCCCAAGTAGAATTTCGGCAATGACAAAGCGTTGTAATAGTTTGTCCGTAATGAATTTGGATGTATAGGAACCAAGACCCATTGCGGCCATATAAAGCCCAATGGTAAGTGAGAAAAACTTCACACTGTCGCCCATAAAATAGGACACAGTGGTAGCAATCAGTAGTTCATAAATAATCGAGCATAAACCAGCGATAAATGCGGCATAAATCAGAGTAGCGGATTGTTTCTGCTGCAATTGGTTTTCAGGCAAGTCTGTTTGATCATTCGACATATCAAATAAACTTTTCTGTTGATGATGGTTTGTTGTTTAATGAAGTGCCTCTATCAAACTCACGCACGTCGATAGTTTTCGGACATAAATATTTCTTAATGGGCGCTATGGCCAGAGTCGGGTCGCAGTTACCACACATAAATATATCTATGGCAGCAAAATGACTTTCAGGCCAAGTATGAATACTGATGTGAGACTCAGCAAGTAATAACATACCGGTTATTCCCTGTCCCCCTCCAAAACTGTAGAAGTTCTTTTGCAATACCGTCGCGTCGCAAGCATCGGCCGCTTCTAGCAACGCTTTTTCAATGACAGCCTTGTCATTTAGGTAGGTTGCTTGGTATAAATCTACAAGCAGGTGTTTCCCGGGTGTATAGTTATTTTCCATAAATGCATTTTGTTATATCTGACATTATTTGAGTGCACGCTGTTATGTTAATTCGCTATTGTCTAATTTCATTGCGGCAGTAGCAAATAAATCGTCTTCTAACATAACAAGCTAGTGACCAATTCAGATGAGTTACTTACCTCTTCGGCTCCCTCGCCTCTTAGATTGACCACGGCCTCGTGGCTTAGCATCTGCCTCAAAGTTACCATACTCATCATCATCCGAAGTGTCTGTTGGAGCTCTATTGATGGGCGCAAAACCAGGAATTATTCTCGCTCAAGCTTACGTCCAATGAGGCGTTCAATAGACTGTAATTGTTTAGATTCATCCTCACTGAACAATGATATGGCTAAACCAGAAGTACCAGCGCGACCGGTACGACCAATACGATGTACATAGTCTTCTGGCACATAAGGCAAATCAAAGTTAACCACACAAGGCAGTTGATTAACATCAATGCCCCGAGAGGCAATATCAGTGGCTACCAACACCACAACATTACCGTTTTTAAAACTCTCTAAAGCAAGCGTGCGAGCGTGTTGAGTTCGATTTGCATGGATTGATGCGGCATTAACACCGGCCTTTTCAAGTTGTATTACCAAATTATCGGCACCTTGCTTGGTTCGACTAAAAACCAGCACTTGACGCCAATTATTCTTTTTAATCAGGTGGATCAACACCTCAGACTTACGCCCTTTTTCTACAGGATGTAATTT
>CAJQKX010000858.1 GCA_905479025.1 uncultured Paraglaciecola sp. | reverse complement strand
ATTTGAAGAGTGAGAGTCTCTCTAGGTACGTATAAGTCCTTTTTTACACATCATTACATTGCCTCCCAAAAGCATACTCTAGAAGCCTTTTAAAGCCCTCTAAATAGCCCTTTAAGCCGCTTTATAGTTGTGTTTAAGGGGATTAATGGAGGTTACACAAGACCCTTCAGAATGGCCTGTATTGCGTCCTAAGCGATGCTTATTGGTGTCCTTTATGGTGAAATCTTATCTATCATAATTTACGGGCATCCAGTTTTTCTTTGCGCGTTCGATCGTCTTCTATTCTCTCTAACTTCTTTCTCTGCATAACATGCTTGAATACTTTATTAAATTCGGAAACGTCAACTATTCTCATTTGATATGAATGCGGAAATTTATAAAAATTTAAATCTGTTCGATTTAAAGTGACTGGAACCTTCTCACGCTCAGTTCTACCTATGAACGTATATTGGTTATGCTCCGTGTCCATCGCATATGGTTCACCATCTATCTGGGCTGTACTGGACGCCTTATTTAAGGTGAGAGTTATCTTTTTATTACCGTTTGACATAGGATAAATTCGCTGAATACCCACTAGGTATATCAAACCGTCGGAGGACTTTTTTTGGGACTCTTCCAATTGAGGTTTAGGTATGGGCGAAGACATTTTTGGAGCTGCCTTCCAGTTAGGGTTGAGTAAATTTACTAAACGGTCAAAACTAGAAGATAAGCCTGACAGAGTAGTGTTAATAAGAGCTAAGTCAATAACCTGTGTTCGCTCGCCTTGAACTGAAGTCATAGATGTTTTATTTGCTGCAGCCTTAAGCAGATTAAATGTATTTTTGCGTACGGTTGAAAATTGTTTATCAAATGCTTTAACTGCAGAATAACTCTGAGAAGATGGCAATGCCTTGATCATAGTTTGTTTGTATTTTCTTGGATATTCATCCTCCAATACGATTAATCGTTGTGTCTTAATTACTTTCCTATTAATTGCGGATTCTTTTGCGCTAGTCCAAGTCTCTTTTTGATACTCTGAGGCCAAAATGATCGAGCTTTGTATCACCTCAGTGGCTAATTTTATTTCTTTAGGGGTTCCTATTTTATCTATCTCCATCCAAAATTCTTTGTGCATTTCTGCGTTTAAATACCCATCAGCTGCCAAAGTTATTCTAATGATATTTTGAACCTTTGGAGACAAGTCCTGAGAAGCGACACTGAAAGGAATCAGCAATAGTATTAAGGTAAGTAGGAGACGAATTTTACTCATACAATCAGCGTATCATTTGTCTGGTGCATAATCACTTCTTCTTATAGACGGTAGTTACTTCTTGGTGCCTCCTCCTCAGGAACTTCTCTAATACCTAGCCCTGATTTGACAAGATGTGGTGATGTAGATTAATTTAATGTAAACTATTAATTTACAGCTGTTGATGAAGGTTAATCTATGTCCAATTTTGCAGAATATTTGAAAGGGTTGCGCACGGAACAGCGCATCGGCGTTAGGGAACTTGGGCGTGAAGTAGGCGTGACAGGGATGCATATTTCCAATATGGAGAAAGGTAAGTCTCTTCCTAGTCCTGCTGTTATTGTCAAACTCGCTGAAGCCCTTGGTACGGATGTTGATGAAATGTCTCACCAAGCTAATCAAATTGCGCCTGAGATTGTGGGTGTTATTCAAAATCAACCAAAGGCCGTCCCAAACTTCCTACGTTCTGCGAAAGACTTAACGCCAGAGCAATGGGAAATGCTTCAGAAGCAAGTTGACTCCATGGCGGATGACAAAAAGTAAAATGAATATTGATTGGCCTAAGCTTAGTGATGAGGATATTGAGCATAAAGCGGCCACCTTCCGTGATGAAGCCCTTACTAGTCTAAATATATCGCAGGGCACTTCCGTGCCTGTTGAGCAAATCGCCGAACTCTATTTAGGCTATCAATTTGATTTTGTCGAAGATAATGGTGCCCTTGATAGTGACGTTATAGGAGGCATTGATTTTGATAGTAACACCATCATTATTAATGCGGCTATTGAAGGGCATATTGGTCGTTATAGCTTCACTATTGCCCATGAAGTTGCGCATCATGTCTTGCATCGCGAGTTGTTTTTGGAAGGTAGATTAGAAAAATCAATAATGTGTCGTGGAGGTAGTGTTCGGCCGATTGAGGAAGTACAAGCAGATAGGTTTGCTGAAGCTTTAATAATGCCTAAAGATATTGTGATCAAATATTTCAAAGCGATTAAAAGTCGTAAACCCTATTCCAAACGAGCTAGATTGGCTGTATCAGCAAGGGTTATTAAGTCTGGTGGATTAGATAATGTATCTGTATCAGCTATGGAGATGCGACTGATGCATCTTGGTTTGATCCCTGCTATATCTGAAAGGATGAACCCAGTATTGAAGTTTTTTGTTAATCTAATGAGACGTTAGCTGACAAGGCTAATGGAGCCGAAAGCAGGCGATGAGCTTCTATCCCACCGCCATTTTCTTTCTTCAAAGTCTCTACAGCCCTTGTCAGCTCTCATTTCTTACGAGACTGATGAGGAGCAGTATTGGAGATAAAAATATGCGCATTAACACCTGCAAGAAGGAACACGATCTTTTTTTCCATTGGCACTTACACTACTTAAAATTCGAGTAATAGATGCTCCACACTTGCATAAAAAATATCTTTTCTTATTAGACTTTTTGCCCAGATCGAAAGGACTATCTTTATTTTTTTTAAAGTCCCAGTACTCCGAATATTTTGGAAAAGCTCCGCCAAACGTTTCATTTATATCTCTCTTACTAGCTTTCGAAGCAACTGCTTTTCCCACTCTATGATTAGGACAGCCATAGTTATTTATTGTCCTAGTCGAAGGAGACTGCTCGAATTCATTGCCACATTTAGAACATTTCCACCAAAAGTTCTTATTAGAACCTGCATGAACAGAAAAACTATCGACTTTGTTTTTTATACTCATCCACTCTTTTGCAAGTTCCGGGAATTTAAATCCAAGTGACATACATTTTTTACAAGGTCTAGATTTCTCAGAATTTTTTATATCACACAGCCTATCCTGCCACTCATGACCATTTTCGCAAATCATCCAATAGGATTTAGTTGAGCCCGCCAAAACATCACTAGGTTTAGTTGGATGATTTTTTTTAAAGTTCCATCTTTTTGCCACGATCGGTTTTAGGTATTCCAAGCTGTTATCAAAAGCTAACTTTCTTCCAGAACAGCAAGGACAACCATCTCCTCGAATTCTTTTCCCTGGAGTCGATTGAAACGCAGGATGATACTCAGATTCATTGCATTCCCAAAAATATACTGTATCTGAATTAGGCCATATTTTATCAGGCGTAAGTGGAAGATTTAGGCTTGACCACTCTGCCGAAAGGTTCGGATAAATTGATTGTAAAGACTGCTTTTCTGGTGGGCCAGGCAACCTGGAAAAAATTTCCGTATAAACTTCATCTGCTTTAAAAGTTCCAACTGAGAGCCAATTAGCGCAGAATTTTTTCAATTGTGTCGGACAGTTCTGAGTTAAGAGGTAATCGCAAAATTTTGCGAATTGAACTTGATAGTCCCTTTCTTTATCAGAGCCAGCTATGTATGTAATTCCAATTTTCTTCATGTCGCCGAATCTGAAGCGAATTAAACAAAACTCCAAATCGCGAGCAATTTTATTCTTTTTTATATCCAAATTATTTTTGTCTTTGTGCCAGAATTCTCCATCCACCTCGATAGCAAATTTATATTTTGGACTGTAAATGTCGAATTCATGACCTTCGATTTTGTGTTGCCATAGAAGGTCAGAGAAGAAGAGAGATAGCTCCGCAAATATCCGAATTTCAATTTTTGATGTCTGTCGATTACATTTAGGACAAATTTGATTGTCAGCAAATGCACCTATCGATCTCTTAAATACGTGACCATGAGTACATCTGAAATATACTTTTTTTGTAGACCTTAAATTGTAATGAGAAATAGACACAGTATTTAGGTCATCTGCAAACATATCCCTAAATCTTTTAGGTAAGTCAGTAAGAGTTCCGTATTTTTTTTTATTGGTCTCTTCTAGCTTTTGCACAGCTTTTAGTTTTCTGCATTGCTTGCATACAACACGATCTGTTGGACAATTAAAAACCTTAACTAGTGGTCTTTTAAATTCCTCATTACATTTTTGGCATAGCCATTCTAGATTTCTTTTAGAATCTGGAGCTAGAGCCTGGAAAGCTGATTTAGGAATACCTCTTACGTGTTCAGAAAGTCGGGAAATCTTCTTTTGTTTAGGTAGTTTTTTATTTAAAGACACGTTGGTATTTTCCTTATTCCAACAAGCTATTAAAAGTCAGCATATAACCTTCAATAGTTTAAGGTATATACTTCTTGTTACGGTATTGATTCCAGTTATTAATCCCATATTACATCCAAGGATAACTGAAGATCATGCCTATTTAAATAATAGATCACATGTCTTTCAGGTTTCGTTTAAGTAAGCTTCCAAAGATACTTACCCAACAACTCCAAGTCATACCCATCGCCATAGCCTTGTCCAATAGATTTCAAAGCCCAACCACCTAACTGATCAGTCATATCTGTTGGTGCTTCAAGGACTCTTAATCTATCTCTGACTCATCATACACATTGCCAAAGGTTATACAGATCAGAGGAACCATAATCACAACGCC
>CAJQKX010000857.1 GCA_905479025.1 uncultured Paraglaciecola sp. | reverse complement strand
CAGCCCTTCTTGTTATTGCGTGGCAACGATGTGTGATATGCCATACATGGCTCGGAATAAACTATCTGTTTGCGCTTCGCATTTAGCTCTACCCTTAAAGCCTATATTTCTCCATGCAAAACAGGCCTTTAAGCCCAAAATAAGCGTATTTATATACACGTCAATCACTTATGCAAGTCCGACCCCGTTGATACTAGTGGCAGGAAAAATCAAAATTTAAAACTCCACTTCTAAGAAATTTATTCATCGGGACAGTTACCACCATTATTTATTTATTTTTATTCATCGGGACAGTTACCACCATCATTTATTTATTTTGAAAACCAGCCTGGTTTAATAGAATAAGTAATGAATACGACCCCCATTAATAAAAACGTCTGCCAGTTTCCAAATACACCCAACCGATCCTGACTATAGGAAAGGCCTACTAAAAAAACTGAAGCAGAACCCACAAACATTGCAAGAAATCTTAATATCAATTTTTTCATTTCCCTGAACACTCAACAGTACAATAAAGGTATGCGCCTAACTGGAACCCAAATACCCCAGCTAAAACACCGGTCAAGGCAGTAATTGTTCTATATTGCAAAACCGTACGCCATTGGTATATCTAGAACCGGTTAGAGTTCCACCCCACGCATTTCGCCGAGCTTGGCGAACTAATTGGGATTCTGCAAAATCACCTAGTTTTTGACTTGCCAGGCCCAGCGGAGCAAGCCGGTTTAAGTAGCCTGCGATATCGTAGTTCATTTGAACTGGTCAGTCAGCGGCTTCGTAAATGAGAGTGTTAGTAAAACTCCGTACAGGACAGCTATCGAAAATGACACAGCAGCCTCCAACGGAGTTGCAACAGTAAACCCCCACAATGCAGGCGAAAATATAGAACTGAAAACAAATAGAGCGAAAACATTTCGAGCCATATTTTTTAGAAAATATAACCCAACCATATTCAACACTATAATGCCATATAAGCACCAATAAGCTACCGCGCTGACCTCCACCATAGCGCCATAACCGCTCCAACCTAGGACACTTAGCTCTTTTTCTGTTAACCATAAATAATCAACATATGGGAGGATCCATAAAGGAGTAACTAACATTAATGAAATAACTATCGCAGTCTTATATACCGTGATTGTTGAAAATTTTTTTACCATAACAATACTCGCTCTTATTTCTTTCTGATATTCGCCTACGGAATTAAAAGAACTTTAAATTATAAATATTTCCATTTTGTACACTTACACCCGACCCTTCTGGCTCTTGCATCATGGCCAATAGAGCTTCTCGCTTCACTTATGTCGCATGACTGTGGATCACCCGGGCAAGATGAGTCTATGCAGACCCTAAATGTGTAGCGATCCGGATTTGGAGTATCGAGGTTTTCAAGAGCTTGATGTAAGTCTTGCCTAAAACCAGGGGTACCATTCCTCGGAAGAGGGATGGGAATTGTAAAGTTCCTTAAGCCAAAACTATCAATATTGTAGTTTGAATTCTGGTCACTGTAGCCATATAGATGATTAGTTCTATACATGTCGTATCCAGATCCACGATAAAATGGCAGTCCAATTTTCATAGCGACTAACAAATCGGGGCTAGACATATCATAAAGAATACCGATCCGATCACTCTGCACATACCTCCCAGTATTCGGGTCATATGTCCTGAAGTAGTTATAGTAAGCTCCACCCGATGCCGTCCTAACGCTAACTACCTCACAACCCCAATGCTATCAACCACTTAAAGAACACGCAGCCCAGTGCGAAGCCACTTTACCAAGTTACAACCCCCGACGCACTTTTTTTCTTAGCTGGCACTTGGCTCGGGCGCGCAAGCGCCCCAACAGGGTTGGATTTTCAATCAGCGTTATTGCCTGTGCAGGGCGAAAGCGCTGCCCGGTGACACATGTGGCAGCGGAAGAACGAACACACTAAACAAGAATCTTGCACGGTGAAGCTTGGCGCAGCATTTGCCGCGGAGCATTGCTAATGCTGTGACAAGCGGCTAAGTGATAAAGTGTCCGGTGGATTGACAAGGAATAAGTGAATACTATATCCAACTACACTAAGTTGCGGACGCCCATAGATTTCTTGTCGTTTTGCTCTAGTAATCACCACTATCTACACTACTAATAGCGTCAATGCCAGATGTGCTCGATGTTGTTTGCTTTATTCCAGAATTGTGCAATTTAAAAACAATCCAAATCGCAAGGGAAACCAAACATATTAAAAAAACAAAGGGTGACAATACACTTTCCAAGCTAGAGTCTGACGAAATATCCATGTAATACCATGACGTAATCAAACCAGTCAATATTACAAACAAAGATATCATCAAGAAATACCTTCTAAAGACAACAAACAATTACATCCCTTGGGCGAAAGATTTCTTAACATTATCCTTTCTCAAGTAAAAAGCAAAAAAAACCATAGCAACAGCACTGATATACCAAATAACTTCAACACTATTCACTGAGTTATTAATTAGACTTTGAAAATTTTCGCCCTCTCCATAAGCCGAGAATATAATCGACAATTTAAAAAATAGAATCAAGAAAGCCACTGTGATATTGGCTGAAACAACCTGCTTTCGTCCCCACTCTTTAAACCTGAAAAATCCTATTACTGATATCAGAAGCCAGAAACACAGAAGGACAATTGCTCCCTTATAAAGAGTTGTCAAATTTCCCTCAGAGCCTGTAATAAAAGAGAGCATCTGAAAAATAACACCAGCATATAATACGAAAGTTATCACAGAAATGATTCTCAACGGCATTCTCATACTCCACTATAAATTCGCTTATAACTAGCCACCACCAATAACACCTGCACCACCAGAGACTCCCTTACCGGCAAGGCCTTTTGGCGAATTCCAACCAAAAAATTTCAAAAACGGACTGCATCGCTTCGCACAGTTCCCTACATTTTGACCAGGCGTATCACACCCTTCTTTGTCCTGCTCCTGCTCTACACACTTTTCTACACAGTCAATATATGCATAGGTAATTAATAATGTAACACCCACGCCAATAGCTGTCCCCAAAGATTCGCCTGTAGGATCGATGTTAATTAAAGGGCTTTGGTTAGCATAACCATAGTTATGATTAAGACCAAAAGGGTCATCATCAGGAATTGGTACACCAAGGTCAGTTGCAACTTGTCGCTGAGGATCACTGAAGTCTAAAAGGATGCCACGGGGGTCTGATTGTATGTATCTTCCTAGACTCGGGTCATAGTCCCGAAAGTAGTTATAGTGCAACCCACTCTCCCCATCAAAGTACTGCCCCGGAAATCTCAAATTAACCCTGGTCAAACTAGCATCCCCATCAGGATCTTCATTGGCCTCGGCCTCACCAAAGGCCTCCCCT
>CAJQKX010000856.1 GCA_905479025.1 uncultured Paraglaciecola sp. | reverse complement strand
CAAGCAAAGCCTTACGGCATGCTTTCATTGCTATAGATCGCCCAATAAGTTGACTAGCCATGCCCCCCCGCCGCGCTAGTCGGCTGCGTAATCGTTTGTTTTCTATTATCAGCTTTCGGGCATTGAGTGTGCGATTCATTATGCTCAATAAAAAATCTGGTTGCACGGGCTTCTCTAGAAAATCATAAGCTCCGGCCTTGATTGCATTGATTGCAAGGCGCACATCACCATGACCTGTGATCATAACAACGGGCACAGCCGGTGCAGCAAGCCGCGCGGCCTTGAGTACGGCAAAGCCGTCCATTTTGGACATGCGAATGTCACACAGGATAACGCCACTCCATTCTGGATCAAGATTATCAAGCATCGTTTGTCCATTAGAAAACGCGCGTGTAGAGAGGCCTTCTTCTTGCAAATACTCACAGGTTGCTTCGCGAAAATCTTTGTCATCATCAACAAGGTAAATCTGATATGTTTTAGTTGTCATTTTTTTTCCCCAGAGGCATGGTCACAGTGGCGCGAGTTCCTACGTCAGCGCGCGCAGCAAGTGTCAACGTTCCGTTCATTCCGGTAATGATGTTAAATGAAATTGATAGGCCTAATCCAAGCCCTGAGCTGGGATCTTTTGTAGTTACAAAGGGCTCAAACGCGCGCTCAGGTTCCAAATTACCAAGGCCAATACCAGTATCTATAATTGAAAAGACAAGCTGATCAGCAGTACTTTTTTCTTTGCGAATTAAAATCTCTCCTTTTCCACCGGTTGCTATTATGGCGTCGCATGAGTTGGATAGTAAATTAACCAAAACTTGTTCAACCAAAATAGCATCACCGACCACTGTGGTACCTTTAAGTGAGGGGTCCATATTTACCATAATCTGGTGATCTAATAATTGTGTGCTTAGAAGCTCCTGCGCTCCAGTAAAAACACGTTCAAGAGAAACATTTTCACTGAGGTATTCAGATCTACGTGCAAATCTGCGCAAATGTAAAATTATACGCTCTATGCGATTAACAAGATCATCAATTTTAGTTAACTGAACATTTAGATTGGTAGTGTCATTCTTTTTTGCTGCCTTTTGAGCCAGCCGCAGTCGCTGCCGGATTGCGCCAAGAGGTTGGTTTAATTCGTGGCTAATCCCCGCAGAAAGATTGCCTAAGGCCGCCATTTTACCCACTTGCACCAACTCATTTTGAGTTTGGTGTAAATCCTGAATTGCTTGATCTCGCTCAGTAACTGAGTTCTGGAAAGCATTCACCGCTATTTCCAAATGTGAAATTTCATCATCTCTTACAGGTAAATCATTTAGCATGTGTGGTTTGCCATCTGCAATCTGGCGCATAGCTGTTGTCAAGTTTTCCATTGGCTGAATTATTGAGGGACGAATATAGTAGAACAAGATCGCCAAACCTCCTGCTGCTGCACCAATAGTCATTGCTAAAAGTAAATTCAAAGTGATCGTAGCATTTTCTGAAAAACTTTCACCCAGTAAACTTATTTCAGCACGCTGAGTTTCGGCTTGCGACAATAATTTGGTCTGCATATCTTTGAGAAGAAACATAACTGTATCAAGTTCACCGCTAAATTTTTGCCGAGTTTGATGCCACGCTTTGCGTTCGTGAACCAAGCCATTTGGTTGTGTTGTCATCAGTTCTAATGTTTCAGATGCTTGCCGTATGAATTGATATTCAGGCTTCGAAGGCAATATGTTAATACTAGCGTTTATCCGTGCCAATGCGTCTGCAATTAGATCTTCGAATTGATCAAGCTGAGCGGATGACTGGCTAGTCGAAATTTGCATGGCAAGCGTAGTTCCAGTGGCTGTGTCGTTACCTATATTTGAGAAAATGGATTGTAGGTGGAGCTCTTGGGTAAGTATTTTTGCCATTTCTGTTCGGATGCTTGGGTTTGACTCTTGAGCAAGTCTGCGGGTCAGAACTTCAATATTATATGCAAAGTCAGCCATTACAGCCGCCGCTTCGTCTTGAACATCGACGTTCAACCAACGTAGTTGCTCAATCTTATTGCGTATGCGGATCTCTATTTTTTGTGTTTGGCTTAAGTGTCTTATGACAAGTAATAATTGGCGTTGCAATATCTCCGCATCGTATGGTGTAAGAGTGGTGTCGAGCCCATCATTTATGAACGCGATGAGTTCCGAAACAGACATCTTAAGTAAAGCTTCAAGATTACTTGATGATGTACTACCTTCCGATAAGATGCGATTGCTGAGCATCGCAATATCGGTTGTTTGGGCCGATAACCGAGAGGTCTGTGCTAAATTTGGTGCCTGAACTGTGCTTAAGTTTGAAACCACAAGACGCGCGTTACCTAGCCAATAATATGATGCTCCAATTACTATCCAAGTAAGGAGGATAGCAACAACAATCATAAGGAATAATCGAGTCCAAATTTTTGGAATAAACTTGTCCCATAATTTTTTCACTGTGGGGCCTTTTGTTCAAGCTCGCGTAAAGTTACATCGATTTGGGACATCAATTGCTTGTTGCGCTCTCGCCAATCCATTATTACGGATGTGTCAAGTATGCCAGCACCAGCTATTGATCTCCCGTGTTCATTGATACTTGATGTAGCTGATATGGCTTCCTCTTCTGAGATTGATATAGTCGTGAGTAAATTACGTAAAAGCCTTATGTCATTATGTTCAATTTGCTGCTCTAATTCATAAAACCGTCGCCAGAAATTACGACGTTCTACAAGGACTTCAGTCAGCAGCAAGTCAAACAATGTGTTTACTGCCCAATAACGATCTGATGTTGTCTCAGCATCATAATCTAGCCAAGAAAGTTGCAAGGCCTCTGAAATACCTTTGGGTAATTGTTCTTCATATTCGGCTCGCACTGTGTCATCGTAAGGGATTCGTGAGATTTCGGGAGAAAGTAAGGTAAGTTGTCCGTCTCGTGATAGTAACATTCTGATAAAATCACAGGCATTATCTGAAGCAAGTCCCCCCCTTAAGATTCCTACCTGAGCTGGCATTAAGACTATTGG
>CAJQKX010000855.1 GCA_905479025.1 uncultured Paraglaciecola sp. | reverse complement strand
TACCTCTGGGTCTTGTGCCGGCTATGGGGTAAATTTCCACTTGATTAGTGTGTTTGGTATACTTCAAGGCTGACTCAGGCGATGCGCCAAACATGCAGAAGTCGTCGTCCTGCAAAAAAAACATGTAAGGACTAGGGTTTTGTTGTTTTAAGGTGCGGTAAGCATCGTGAGGATGAGGACAAGGTAAGCTAAATGTGCGTGAAGGCACTACTTGGAAAATATCACCCGTTAGGATGTTTTCTTTTAGCCCTATGACATCGTCTATGTATTCTTGATCGGATTTATTCACCATTAGTTCATCGTGAGTGATAGGTGTTTTAACCGTTTCAGGTATAGGTTTCATGGTGCCTAATTTGTGTTTGACTTGCTCTAATCGTTGACTCACAGAGAAATAGTTACTTGCCACATTTTTACCGCTAAACACACTGCCAATGATTTCGCTTTGTTTTGTTTGGTGATCGATTATCACCAATGTTTCTGCTAGATAAAACACAAAATCTGGACAGCTGTTGGCACTATCCTCAACATCTGGGAGTGTTTCAAAAGTGGCCAATAAATCATAGGCCAATGCGCCACCTAAAAATACTGCATGGGGATGTTGACGAATAGCGGTGATTTTATTAATGATAAGTCGTAAGGCATCAAATACAGCCGGGGCTTTCAAGCGACTGTCTTCATCAAGCTCTGCATCCGGCGTTGGAAAGGTTAGAGTGACTACACCCTTTTCAGGGTCATATGCATGCGTCACGCCCACTGGACAATATTCATCAAACATAGGCAACACAGCATGGCCATTGTCAGACAATGCACTGCAATATACTCGCAGACCATGACACTCTAATTTAATTGCGGCATCAACCAATAACAAACTTTTGAGATTATCCTTACTGTCAATTTCAGCAGATTCTAATAATAAGTTATTGCTACGACCTTGGCATAGGTATTGATAAGCATGCAAAGGATCGGCTACATAATCAGCTGCTACTAATAGTGTTTCTACTTTGCCAAACTGCTCTGTTAACTGGGCTAAACTCATTTTTTGGTTCTCTATTGCTGTTTATCTTGAAGAGCAGGCATAAAAAAACCCGTATTATACGGGCTTTTTTTGAAATTTATTTGCAAAACACAAACACTCACCGCCCGTTAGTTCAGGTTGTGCCACCACCAAATGTTGTGTGTTTGAATATTTTTCATGAATTATTTTACTCGTTATCAGTTTAAATCAGTTATTCGGCTGTTATTCGGATGAGTATCGGTATAATAAAGCCTAATTACTACAATTTGGATGCATAGAAGAAAGCAAAAGCATAGCTTTGTCAACACACAAATTAATCTTAACCATAAATAAAAACAATGAATGAAAGTTATTATTGAATGAAAATCGACCTACATAGCCATACACATTATTCTGATGGGCACCTTTCACCTAAAGAGTTGATTGATCGTGCGCACAACATGCAAGTCAATGTGTTAGCGATTACAGACCATGACACAGTTGACGGTATACGAGAGGCAATGGATTATCAGTTTGCACAAAAGCGCTCTTTGCAAATATTGTCTGGTGTGGAGATATCGACTTCGTGGCATAACTTCGATATTCATATTTTGGGCTTAAATGTTGATCATAATGATCCGCAGTTTTTAGCTCGCTTAGAACAACAAAGCAAAGAACGTGATCGTCGCGCACAGCAGATGTCTGATAAATTGGCTAAAGTGGGTATCGACAATGTGTTTGAGCAGGCAAAAACGCTGGCAGGAAAAGGGCAGATTACTCGTGCTCACTTTGCTAGAGTATTAGTGGAACGCAGAGTAGTGAAAGACTTTGATGCGGTATTTAAAAAATATCTAGGTAAAGGCAAAAAAGCCCACGTTAAGCCCCAGTGGATTGATATGGCAGAAGCTATTATGTGGATCCAGGATGCGGGAGGTAAGGCAGTCTTAGCTCATCCTGGGCATTATGATATGACCACAAAATGGTTAAAACGTTTGGTTGAAGAATACGCCGATGCTGGTGGAGATGGAATGGAAGTGATTCATTCTCATCTTACTCCAGAACGCAAAAAGTTATTGGCTGATATTGCGGCTGAACACAATTTGCAAGCCTCCAGTGGTTCTGATTTTCATTACCCTAATCGCTGGACTGAATTAGGCAAAAACCTTTCGCTTCCCGAACAGCTTGTGCCAATATGGCATGACTGGAGTTTGTCCTGCTAAAGGCATGCTGGTTAACACGTGCTGTTGAATAGATAGTCAGCCAGCTTTACAATACTTAACAAGCAATACTGCTGTGATAGTAGAATAGGAACGTACCCATGAGTCAGTTTTTTTATATTCACCCCGAGAACCCTCAAGCTCGCTTGATCAAACAAGCTTGTGAGTTAATTCACAAAGGTGCTGTGGTGGTGTATCCCACAGACTCTGGTTATTCCATAGGTTGTCATATGAATGACAAGGCTGCGCTTGAGCAAGTTTGCCGAGTAAGACAAATTGGTAAAGACCATAACTTTACTTTGATGTGTCGTGATATGTCTGAGCTGTCTGAATATGCCAAGGTGGACAACACTTCGTTTAGAATGATTAAAAATAACACCCCTGGCCCTTATACTTTTATCCTCAAAGCTACCAAAGAAGTCCCTAAAAGATTACAAAATCCCAAACGCAGAACGATTGGGATCAGAGTGCCTGACAACAAAATTGCTTTGGCTCTTTTAGAAGAACTCGGTGAGCCATTGATGTCCAGTACCCTTATTTTACCCGGTGCATTAATCGCAGAGTCTAATCCTGATGACATTCGAGATGAATTAGAAAAGCAAGTGGGCTTGATTATTCATGGTGGCTTTTTAGGGGAACAACCCACCACTGTGATTGATATGTCAGAGAATGAAAATATTATTGTTAGAGAGGGTAGTGGCGACACTCGCCCTTTCATCTAGAGCGACTCTGCATTTATATGTCTTCCAATGATTCATCTTTTTCAGCCTTGAAAGTAGCCAATGAACCAGTGCAGCAACCGTTGCCATTGGCATTTATTAATGGCGAAGCGTTAATAGAAAAACCTGAAGACTTGTATATTCCTCCTGATGCCCTTGAGTTGATTTTAGAGGCTTTTGAAGGTCCTTTGGACCTACTTTTGTACTTAATTCGAAAACAAAAATTCGATATTATTAACTTGCCCGTGTATCAAATCACCCAGCAATACATGGAATATGTCGAGCTGATGAAAGATATTAAATTAGAATTGGCGGCAGAATATTTATTGATGGCAGCTATTTTAGCCGAGGTGAAATCTCGCATGTTGCTACCAAAACGACCTAACGCCGAAGAAGATGAAGACGATCCTCGTGCTGAACTGATCCGCCGCTTAAAAGAATATGAATTGATCAAACATGCAGCCCATGAACTCGATAATATTCCTCGCCAAGAGCGAGATGTATTTCCAGCACAAGCACAAACCTCTGACTCTGTAGCACCCATTCGTGTTCTGCCCAGCGTTAACTTGCAAGAAATAGTCCTAGGGTTTCAATCCGCTATGCAAAGAGCACAAGCTTTTGAACATCATCATATTGAAAAAGAAACACTGTCAACTCGTGAACGTATGAGTTTGATTTTACAGAAAATATCATCTGAACATTTCACCGGTTTTGACGAGTTGTTTCTAGCCAGCGAAGGTAAGGCGGGTGTGGTGGTGACCTTTTTAGCCATTTTAGAGTTGGCCAAAGAAAGTCTCATCGAACTGGTTCAAGCTCAGCCTTACAAGAACATTCATATTCGCGTTTCCCTTGGTGATCCCCTTGGAGATTCACAAGGAGTGCAGCCTTAATGGCTAACATTTCTCGGGCTCAACTTAAACAATTAGTCGAAGCTGCGATTTTTGTAGCTGACCAGCCCCTTAGCCAAGAGCAAATTCAGTCAACGGTGTTAGACGGATTGGCTGTCAGTAAAACCATGCTTAAAGACACCTTGGCAGAGTTAAAACTTGAATACCAAGCAAGAGGTATTCAACTCGTTGAGGTCGCCTCGGGTTATCGCTTTCAATCTATGGACAGTTTAAGCCCTTGGTTAAGTAGACTGTGGCAAGAACAAGCGCCTCGGTATTCACGAGCGATGCTTGAAATCCTTTCTTTGATTGCCTACAGACAGCCTATTACCCGCGGTGAAATTGAAGATGTGCGCGGCGTGTCAGTTAGTAGTCAAATTATGAAAACCTTAAGTGAAAGAGGTTGGATAAAAATTATAGGGCACAAAGAAGTGCCCGGCAGACCTTCTCTGTATGCCACTACCAAAACCTTTCTGGATTATTTTTCTTTGAAAAGTTTGAGTGAATTGCCTAGTAGTGATGAATTTTTGGGATCTGTAGACACAGACAATCAACTTAATATCTTATCCAGTGAGACCAATAATAGGCTCATTGAAGATAACTCCCCACAACAATCTGCAGAAGGGTCTACTATTGAAGCTAATATTGAGCCAAATAACGCAGATGAACCAGAGCAATTACATTAATGAGTGACAAATTACAAAAAGTACTAGCTAACGCTGGAATAGGTTCGCGTCGCGAAATGGAAAAATGGATAGAGGCAGCACGTATTTCAGTCAACGGCAAACTGGCAACCTTAGGTGACAGGGTCGAACCTTCTGACAAGATACGTGTGGATGGCAATCCCCTTAGCACTTCCAATGACGCCCCTGTGTGCCGAGTATTAATGTACAACAAACCTGAAGGAGAGCTGTGTAGTCGTAAAGATCCTGAAGGTCGTGCCACCGTATTTGACCGGCTGCCCGCTATCAAAAATGGCCGTTGGATTGCCGTAGGTCGGCTAGATATTAATACCAGTGGCTTGTTGTTGTTTACTAACGACGGCGAGCTGGCTAACCGTCTTATGCACCCTAAACACGAAGTGGAGCGAGAGTATTCAGTACGCGTGTTTGGTGAAGTAGAAGATATGATGTTGAAACGTCTCACTAAAGGTGTGCAGCTAGAAGACGGTGAAGCCAAATTCACTGAAATTGTGAAAAAGCCCGGTGACGAAGAAAGTCAAAATACTTGGTATAACGTGAGTCTATCTGAAGGCAGAAACCGTGAAGTGCGGCGTTTATGGGAATCTCAAGGCGTTCAAGTAAGCCGCTTGATGAGAGTGCGTTACGGCACCTTAGAATTACAAAAACGTTTGCCACAAGGTGGCTGGGTTGAATTGGGCTTACCTGATTTAAATACTCTTAGAGAAAGTGTGCAATTGCCAGCTGAGACAGAGACCCTGATCAAAATTGATCCCGGTAAGCTGGATCATGTGAA
>CAJQKX010000854.1 GCA_905479025.1 uncultured Paraglaciecola sp. | reverse complement strand
TGGCATGTTGTCGATGTTTCCGCCTTGTTGCTGACTAAAGCGTTGTTTTGCTTGTTCGCGTAACGCGTCAATTTCTTGATCAACTAGAGCTTTTGGCAAGTCAATGTTATTTTTTTCAAGTAGACCCGCTATGACTTGCTCTTTTACAGAAGCTTTTAAAGTTTGGTCTAATTCACGTTGCATATTCTTGCGAACTTCAGCATGGAGCGCTTCGATGTTGCCATCTTCGATGCCGAACAACTTTGCAAACTCTTCGTCGACTTTAGGTAAGTCTAATTGCTCAACTTTTTTGATATTGATAATGAACTGAGCAATTTTGCCTTTAAGCTTTTCAGCATGGTAGTCTTCAGGGAATGTAACGTCTGCAGTGACTTCATCACCAGTTTTGTTACCTACGATGGGCTTTTCAAAGCCAGGGATCATGCGATCTTTCCCCATTTCCAGAGCGAAGTCCTCTGCTTTGCCACCATCAAACTCTTCACCATCGATAGTACCGATAAAGTCAATAGTAACTTTATCGTCTTTCTTGGCTTTGCGTTTTACTTCTTTATAAGCAGCATGTTGCTTTCGCAAAGTATCAATCATGTTACTTAAATCTTTCTCGCTGATATCTACTGCTGACTTTTCAACTTGTATTTCAGCAACATCTTTGACTGTTACATCGGGATACACTTCAAAGGCGGCAACGTACTCTAGGTCTTTGCCATCTTCGTCAGTTTTTATCTCAAAGTTAGGCATTCCAGCTGGAGTGATTTTTTCTCGGGTAATAGCTTCGTAGAAGTTGCGTTGCATTACTTCACCAGCAATTTCTTGACGCACGGATTGGCCATAACGTTTCTTAATAACATTAACAGGCACTTTACCAGGGCGAAAACCATTAATTCTTTGGGTTTTGGCTAATTGCTGTAAGCGAGACTTCACTGCAGAATCAATTGACTCAGCAGGAACGGTAATAGTAAGACGGCGTTCTAAACCTTTGGTCGCCTCAACGGAAACTTGCATTCTGATACCTCAATTATGCGCATACTTGCGCTTGTGTATGATTACTAACGGGCTTTTATCGGCGTAACATAATTATTGTTTCGGATACACTAATTGAGTCCGAATATCCTGACAAAAGAAATTTTCTTATTATTCAAGATCACCTGATAAAAAGACGCAGTAGTATAGCGATAGCTATTACGCAAGTCGAGGGAAAATACCCCACTTTAGGATAGTCTTAGCGGTAAGGCCCATTGAAGGTTAAAAAACTACACCATAATAAACATTATTAGGCATTGAATGACTAAATTTTGAAAACTCAAAAAGTTGCACCCAATAAACACGTTATAAACAATAATTGGTGAATCTGTAAGTTCCAAGGTGGTTTGCAATAGACAATTTTATGCAGCCAAAGCATTAAAACTCAATAATAACAAATACTCAAAGGATGGTGAAAATAGACGTAATATTGAAGGGGTTATCTAACAAAGAGTTTGATTACTTTGCGAGTTTAAAAATTCCTAAAAAAATATAACCGATGTAACTTTTTTATCAACGTTGTTGGTACAAATGTTAATCATAATAAAATGTAAATTTCAGAATTTTTTTACAAATTAATTTTTTAAATATGGTGCGGAAGGAGAGACTCGAACTCTCACGCCGTGAGGCACTGGAACCTAAATCCAGCGTGTCTACCAATTCCACCACTCCCGCGAGTGGGGTGGGCGACGGGGCTCGAACCCGCGACAACCGGAATCACAATCCGGGGCTCTACCAACTGAGCTACGCTCACCACATAAACTGTAGTAATATGATACTTATGATTTAATTTTTCTCAGGCTCTACGATCGCATGGTGCGCCCGACAGGATTCGAACCTGTGACCCACGGCTTAGAAAGCCGTTGCTCTATCCAGCTGAGCTACAAGCGCTACATGTACCGAAAGTAACATTTGAGAAAATGGTCGGTGAGACAGGATTCGAACCTGCGACCCCTTGGACCCAAACCAAGTGCGCTACCAAGCTGCGCTACTCACCGACTTACTCTAACTTCTTTCTGTTCAAAGCTAAGAAGAGGCGCATAGTACAGAGTTGGTAAATGCCCGTCAAACACTTTTTCAATCAAATTTTTTGATTGGTTATTTTTAATCCTAGATGTACGTTTTTTATTAAATCAGCTCGTAAAAACAACAACATTTACCCTTGCTACTTTAACAGCGGGTGATCTTTAGGAAGCTTGTTTTTCAACCACACCGCAAGTTTATGTTTCATACTTAACAAATCTTCACTGCCAGCAGGTAATGGTGTTATTAATTTATCATTTGCCAATAAACGATAAATACACTCGACTTTTTCCTTTGCAGAGTCTGTTGCAGAGAAAGTTTTAAATCCCCTGTTTTTTGCATATGCCTCGCCAACCACTAAGGCTTTTTTCAACAATTGGGTTTCATTTAAAATTTTTTTCATTCACATCTCACATTATCAATTGCGGTCATAGTTCAGCGACCATTCATTTTAAAAGTAGAACCTAATGTAGTTCAATAGTTTTCATATTCATCACTATTTGCCACCGCAACAATTTCCATAGCCAGCAATAAATACCCACATATTTCATCAACTAATAATGCCAAACCGATTCATTTATAGTTCAATCAATTCCATACGTTATATCATTAACGACAAGAAATGGCTTAACAAATATGATTGAATATAGTCTTTTTAATACATCATAATTGCGATAAACCCCTGGGATATGTGACAATGGATAATCACAGATTCAGCTCAAGATCATTTATGCCAGCACAGAAAATTGATGGTGTTTTAATTGCCAAACATATAAGACAACATGTGGCTATACAAGTTAAAGCCATTACTTCATCAGGCAAAAGAGCCCCGGGCTTAGCGGTTGTTTTAGTTGGAAGTGATGCCGCGTCACATGTTTACGTTGATAAGAAGCGTAAAGCTTGTGAAGAAGTTGGATTTGTATCCAAATCATACGACTTACCGGCGACAACGTCACAACAATCGCTGCTCGATATTATTGACCAATTAAACGACGACCACGAAGTTGATGGCATACTCGTGCAGTTACCTCTCCCTGCAGGCTTAAACAAAGAGCAAATCTTGGAGCGTATCAATCCACACAAGGACGTGGATGGCTTTCACCCCTA
>CAJQKX010000853.1 GCA_905479025.1 uncultured Paraglaciecola sp. | reverse complement strand
AGAAATTTGCGCAGTGATTGGCGACAATGGCGCAGGCAAATCGACCTTGATCAAGGCTCTCTCTGGAGCGGTTGTACCATCGGAATTCTTGCGAACGCAACACAAATTTCTGCAGGAGCTACGGATGAAGCTATACAAAAGAATGAACAATTAAGAAGCACAATGTCTGCAATGGCTAGCGAAACAGGTCTCGCACTTAAAGAAGTTTCTGCTAAAATAGGGGAGCTCGCGATAGCTCCTGGAATGGAAAAGATTTTAAATATCGTTAAAGGTTTTGCGGAGGGAGCTTCTGATATGCTTGGAGATGGAGAGTCTTCTGGAAATAAATTTGCTACAGGTTTTTTAAAAGGACTCGGTAATATTATTACTGGTCCGGGATTGGTTGTTATCGTTGCCGTGTTTGGCAAACTATTTTTGAAAGCGGCTCAGTATGCTCGAGAAAGTTTGAGCTCGTTGATTGGTGTTACGAGTGAAGCTCAAAAACAAAAAGCTATACAAACTTCTTTGGTTACTTTATTTGGTCAGAACGCAGCTCTTAGCAAGGAAATGTTGCGCACCGATATCTCTCGAACAGAAAAGGAAAGAATAATTCTTGGATTGCTTAAAGCTCAGGTAGTGGAAGCTAATGCTTTAAACACTATCGCGAGAAGTTCTGCAGCTAATTTGTATCAAAAAGGTTTCGGATCTAATCTTGCTCCCAGAGGAAAACCTCGCCGTACAAGCGCGCAAGGTTATATACCTAATTATGTAGACGCTGAGCGCCAGCAAGCCGCACAAGGTGGGTATGCTGCTGGAAGTATTCGCAGTATGAACATGCCTGGTGAAGGCTCGGTAATATATAATAGCGCAGAAAAAGTAAAGAATTTTAAAGGCATGAGTCAGCCCGCGATTATGCCTCCAAAGTCAAGTAAAGCTGGAGAAAATTATCAACAAGCATTTGATAGTATACATGGATTTGATCCGTATGCCGCAGGGGGATATATACCAAATTTTAATAAAACTAGTTTGGCAGGTTTTTACGAACAAGGTCTTATAAATCCTAGGCAAATAGCTAGATTAAAAAGCGTCAATCATGTCAATATTGAAGGAAAAAGGTACGAAACGAAAGATTTCGGAAAAGGAACAGTTCTTGGTTTTACGAGTCATTTACGAGCAGAAGGCAAAAAACCTGCTTCAACCACTAGCCAATTAAAAGACGCCGGACAGATATATAATAAAAGTGGTAAAATGGTTTTGTTCGCCGCATCCGCCCAAGGAGCGGGTTCTTATGCTGGAGACAGAAAGAAAAACATTATTTATCTAAATCCCAATGCAACAAAGGGAGACTCGAAGTTTAGCAAAACCAATAAAGAGAACATGGTTCCCGTGAATGTTCCATATTTTACTATTGGTAAAAACGATGAAGAGCGAGCTAAGAACGATCCGAAAATTAAAAATAAGATCGAGGGGGACTTGGTAAGGCAGTCGCAAAAAACCACAAATCAGTTAGTAAGTGAAATATTCAAACAGGAGTCTATACCTAATGCAATAAAATCTGGTGACGTTGCTGTTACAGTTGGTAATGTTTTTGAAAAAATTCTTATGTCTGTGCAAAAGGGGGTTTCAAAGGAAGCTTATGATGCAGACCCTCCAGGTAATGCTTTATTGGATATTCCTAGAGGCGGTAGAGATGCACTGTGGGATTTGTTTGGCGCGACTCCGCTTGGAGGTCTTGGCGCGGAAGCTAAAATAGCCCTAGGAAGTGGCAGTGACGCTGCGCACCTTAAATCTGCTGCAGAAAAATTTTACAAGATCGATAGTTATAAGGGCCCAGGAGGCAAAAAGGCCAAAGCATTTGCTCCAGCAGGAAAAGTCCAAGGAAAAGGAGGTGGAACTAAGGCTTCAGGCCACATCCCCAACTTTGCCGCAGCACGGCTAGCTCTCACGGGTGGATTGGTTGGAAAAAATAAATTTGGCAATATAGATCGTAGGCAAATGACAAGACTGGTCAGATCTAATCCTTACTTCAACGGCTTGATGAATGAACATCTTACATGGGACAGTTTTCCGAAAAAAGATAAGCGTAAATTAAGCAGGTGGCTACTCAAACAAGGGGTGTCTAACCGAGCCTTACAAGCGTATGGTCTTGCAAGCATGCATTCAAAATCGATCGGAGAGGGAATCTCAAACTTAGCTATGGCGAAAGGCTATATTCCTAACTTTGCTGACCCATTATCTGATGCGATAGGTAGGGAAAAAGAGGCTGGAGTTCCTGTTTCTAAAATACGAATTGGCTCACACGGCGCACTCATGGGCAAGGGTAACCCCCTCGGCCTCGGCGTAACCAATACACATGATGAGCCAAATGGTTTGCGCGATGTGTTTGGCGCGAATGGATTTGTGCCGAATTATGCTGTTGGGGATTATATAACTGGATTTAGGTCAAGCGAATCAGAAAGAGATGAATACATACAGCAGAGAAAAGATGCCGCAAAACAAATAAAGAAAAATACAGATAGAGAAAAAAGGCTCGAAAGAATTCTTCAAAAAAACAATAGAGTAATGAATGATAGTAATGCTTCTATGAGCAGAAGAAATGAAGTAACTCGAAGAAGTTACGCTCTAGAGCAAGAACTAAACAAAACAAAGCAAAAAAGAATTCAAGCAGAAGCCCAAGCAGCTAAGGTTACTAATACTGCTAGAGGGGCAGCTACGCGTCAAAGATTTGCGGGGTCCGGAATGATGATGATGATGGGTGCATCTATGGCTTCTGGCTACCTACAGTCAGGCGGAGCTGAAAAAGGAGGAACGGCTTATCAAGCAGGAGGAGCCTTGCAGGGCGCAGCTACAGGAGCAATGATGGCCAGTATGGTCGCTCCATTTTTGGGTCCAGCTGCACCTTTTGTTGTTGCCGCAGGAGCCTTGTACGGCGCATTTGACGGTTGGAATGATGCAATGGAGCAAAATACAAAAGCTCTGAAAGAGAAAGAAGGTCGTAGGCTTGCAACGCAATATCAATCTGCGTCCCAAACTTTTTCTAAAATTATTCAAGGAGAAGAATTAACTAAAGATATTCAATCTGCAGGATTAACCTCTGCAATCAAGGCAGGTTTTGATCCAAAAATGACCGTGGGTCAAACTTTGTATCAAATGGGGTCTCAGGAAGAACAAGCTATAAATTTGGATGAGTTGTTTGGACCAAATTGGGCAAAAGAGTTGCCTCAGTTTAAAAATATATCTGAAGAAGATAGAGCCCGAAAAGAAAAAACGTATCGTAAAACATTTGCAAAAATGCAAAAAACTTACAACTTGGCAGACTATGCATCTGGAGAGAGAACTGATCCAAACTACAATCTTTCCAATATTGATGACGATGATATTCGGGGAGTTTCAGGTTTTTTGAATACAATGGGGTACACTAACATTCAATCTTTAAGGCAAAGTTTATTAAGCAAGGGCTCCGGGAGAAGACAGGCCCGAGGTCAGGCCGTCGATTATTTTTTAGATAATGAAAAGGCTGATAAATTTAAATTTAAATTTGAAGAGGGTGGACAGGACATTCTATTTCAAAAAGATGAATACCGCAAATTATTGAAAGGCGAATCTGCTAAAGATATTTCTGGTAAAGAGCGCAAGGCTGAATTATCTCAAATAAACAAAAAATTAAGAGAACAAGGAGTCTTAGAAGAAGAATATAATAATTCAAAAAACGAACAAGCTCGAGGAGTTATTACACAACTTAATCTTCAAAAAGCTCAAATCGCCGCCCAACAAGCCGCAGCCGTAAAACAGCTTGAGATAAAAGAAAACTATTCGAAAATTTCTGACAACTTAAAGTTTGAAGAAAAATTAATGGGTAGCTTGATGACCGATCAGCAAAAAGCCCAAAGCAAATACCTTCAAGCAATAAATAAAGCCGAAGAAGCATACTCTAATGCGGCAGCTTCTGCCGATAATCAATTAAGAACAGGTATATTAGCTCAATTAAAGGTCAACGACCCTTTGCAGGGGGAATTAAAGAAAGCTCTTCGAATGAATGATACGTCCTCTTTTCAAGATATTAGTGAGAGGGTCGGTTCGTTAACTGGAAAAGAACTAAAGTCTACTTTAGAGAGTATCGCCAGCGAAGCGGGTGACAATTCAACAATAAGAAAGGCTATTAATGAATTATTATCTTTAGAAATAACTAAAATGGAAAACATACTGTCTCTGGCGGAACGGCAGAAGGGTGTTTCTACAAGCCAAGCAGATAGAGAGCGAGAGATTAATGGTATACTCGCAGGTCGAGCTGAAATTATAAAAGATTTAGAAAGAAAAAACCGCATGTCTTCAGAAGGCCTTCGGTCTTCCCAGAAAATCCGAGGGTTTACCGAACAAGTTGCCGCAGCAAAAAGGTTAAATGCTGTAGGTCCAGGATACCAAACTGGTAGGGAAAGGGAAGATTTTGCAATGTCCGAGAAAGGATTTAGATTAGAATCTAAAATCACAACCCTCGAAGAAAATAAGAAAAAATCTATAGGAGATGAGCGGATAAAAATAACCAAAGCAGAAAGTGAAGGGAAGGTGCAGCAGGACGAACTTTTTAAGTTGTATGACAAGGAGGGTAAAAATAATGATGATTTAGCCAGAATTAAATTTTTAGAAAAATCTGAACTTGAGAGACTTAAAAAACTAGAAGAAATCGAACAAAAAATAAAAAACATAAACTCCGAAACGGACGAAGAAATAGGCAAAGCAAAAACACTTTTAGATTTAGAAAAAGAAAGACTCGAAAACAAAAGAAAACACGAAACTGGACCTGGAGCATTTGGTAATGGGTTGGCGGGCGGCATGAAAAGCATGGCAGAACAAGTTGAAACGATGGACTACGAGCTTGGCCAAAGAATTCCGCAAGCTTTCGCTGATGGGCTTTCCAACGCAATGGTTGACGCAATTAATGGCACAAAAAGCATAAAAGAAGGTTTAATGGATGCCGCGATTGGGTTTCTTGGTATGATTCAAAAAGCCATGATGCAAAAAATGGTCATGCAAGCAATGGGGTCCATGGGGTTTTCTCAAGGAGGTAATGTCCGCAATTACTCAAAAGGCGGAAATGTTCCCGCAAGGGTTTCGGATGGAGAATATTTAATGAGTCGAGAGGCTGTAAATAAATACGGCGGATCATTTATGCATGGATTGAACGCTGGAGGGCGCGCTCCTGAATTCGCTAGCGGCGGGGAAGTTTTTAGTGCTGGATTAATTGGTGGCGGTATATCTTCAAAAATTTTAGAAGGAAAAAAGAAACGTCAAGATTCTCTGAGAACTGCTGTGGAGAATAATTTACTATCGAAGGGGAAAATAAAAAGAGAAGAGGGTTCTATGGGGGCGCCTGTAGAACAAGGGTCTGCGCTTGCCCAAAATTTTGGAGGAGGGCGAGGTTTTGACTCTGGTAGGTTGTACCAAAAAAGAGCGATGAGCAGCGCTTTTTACGCTCAGTCTGATAATGTGGGACTTACCGAGGATACAGGTGCAATGCAATCAATACTTTCAGAGGAAGATCATATTCGTCAAATGGAAAAAGCAAGAAGGGAGGCTAAAAAAGCAAAAAGAAAGCAGTTGATGAATATGGCTATTGGCGTTGCCGCTCAATTTGCACTTGGAAAAATATTTAGCGGCAGCAGTGGGCCAAAAATGGGGCTAGGAAGGGACACTATATCAAGAATGCCTGAAAGCTCATTTGATTTTTCGGGCGTTAAGTCTAGCCCTGTAGGAGATTTTTCTCAATTTGGTGATTATAATTATAGTAGCCAGTTAGGTCGATTATACAACGGAGGCCCAATTCGTAAGTATGCCAGTGGTGGACACATCGCAGGAAAATCTGGAATCGATCAAATTCCTGCGATGTTAAGCGAAGGAGAGTATGTAATCAAGGCTAGTAGTGCTCGTCAACTTGGTAAGCCAATGCTTGATCAAATAAATGCAGGAAAATTTCAATTCGGAGGAGAGGTTTCCCCTATAAACTCGGTTGCTGAGTCAACATCTTCAGGAGGGAACACTAATAATATTTCCATATCGGTCAACATTAAAAAGGGCACAGGTGAAGACGCAACTCAGGTTGAAGATGCAAAACCAAATTCGGAGGATGGAGGGCCTGACGGAGCTCAAGAGTTTGCGGACAAAATAAAAACTCAAGTTGTAGCTGTCATTGTCCAGGAGCAGCGTCCAGGAGGGTTGCTTTTTGATTGATGAGCTACTCGAATTACGAACAAGTTGTCATTCTCGACGGTTTTGCCTTATCGGGAGTTCAGAGTGTGGAGGCTAATTATGGGATATCCGAAAAGCCAATTAAGGTTGCAGGGGTTGGTTTTATTGATGCCCTAGTTGACAAGCCTCTAGAGGGTAACTTTTCGGTATCGAGGGAAATGGTAAGTTCTGACCCATTGCTTCAGCGGGACTCTTTGGGTAATTATAAATTTGACGAACAAGAAATCAGTGGAGTTATTTTATACGATAATAACTCGAAAGGTTTCGGTTTTACTAAGGCTCGGGTTAATCAGTATTCGATATCTTGCTCTGTGGGAGATATACCCTCCATAGAGACGAGTTTAACTGTATATGGAGAACTGGGAAAAGGGGTGATGGCTGGGAATAGCTCGTTGTTTGTTTTGAAAAAAAATTATAATGAAGGTTTTGATGGGGATTACGTTTACCTAACGAGCTCTAGCGAAGAATTTATTGATCAAAACGTAAATCTGCTTGAGTCTTGGAAAAATAAAACTCTTAGTGTATCTGATCAGGCTTATAATGGTCTAGCCGAGGACTCTAAATTTATCCAGTACGGATTTGTTGAGGCTTTAGGGTTGCGCACTTATTCCTCGGGGTGGTATTATTCCGATTGGTTTTTTATTTCCAAGAAGAATACCTCTTTGTCTTTAAACTATAGCCTTACATATTGCCCGGAAGTGAACGGGGTTTTCGATCATACCTTAAGTTCTTATTGGGTCTTTAATAATTTTCTTGGCTGGGTTTACGTTCAAACTTCTGAGTCTAATTTTTCCTCGAGCAAGCAAATGTGGTTTTCTGTTTTTCTTGAATTGCAAGGGAGTGGAGGGGCTTTTCAGTCGCCGGTTTGGATGTGGTCCGATCAGGAATTATTAAATTCGAGGGGTGTAGCTTATTTATTCTCTCCAGAACAAAATATTATGCAGAATACTTGGGTTGAATTTTTTAGAGATTCTTTGGGCGAGTATAAATCTATTCTTTATGACCATTCTGGCTCAAGGTGGCTCGGAATGTCGGGGTTATCTGTTGATTCTACTTCCAAATTAATACTTGAAGAGTTAAGCTTAGAGGATATAAATTTAAGACAACTATCTCCAAGCCTAGCTCCTTCTGCAACTGTTCAGGATAACCTTCTGCTCCCCGCCTCGGATATTTTGACTCTGGGAAAAGACGCTTTTGAGCTAGCTACTTACGATGTCAATAAACTTATAAGAAGTAGTCATCCACCAATCAGCTTTCCAGACCAATCAACTATATCAATAATTATTGATGATTTTAATATAGACGCTGTTAGTGATTTTAGTTTTAGTCGAGCAATAAATCTTCAACCTATATACGCGATCCCAAAAGGAACTTCAGAGGATTGGGCTTTGGGGAAAAAGGCTTCAGTGAAAAATCTAGAACCTGTTCAAGTTGACACTCAGTACCCAATAGAAACAGACATTAATGTTACTATTATAGTAAATAATTACGAAATAAGAGAAATAAAAGATAGAATTCAGTCCGCCCCAAAGAGTAACGTAAGTATAATCATAAGTGATTCTAAGACAGGGTTGGAAATTGATTCTTTTTTTGGAAGAAACGTAAGGCTCGTGGGAGAATCTATTTCTTCTTCTGTTGAGGGGGAGATGTCTATATCTTTGACATATAAAGGTTATGACACTTACAGGTATTTAAATTATGAGTGACCCTTTTTTAAGATTTGAAAGCGGTAAAATATCTTTAGGTAATAAAGATTTAATGGTCAACTCTGCTAATTTGTCTATGAGCCCATCTCTTGCTGTTGAGAAAGTTTACGGAAATTATAAAAGGGGATTGTCTGGAGCGGGAGTTGAATTTGTTGGCTTTTCTCCTATTCAGCCGCTAACTGGAACTTTGGATATAGGTTTCTATATATCTGCAGAAACTTTTTCAAAAGACGGCTCCCCTAATAACATAAATAGGATCTTCGATATAAAGAGTGGAATGTCAGAGCTTCCTGTTAACGGAAATAAAGTTGGGAGGTACTCGTTTGACAACGCTTTTTTAACATCTTTGAGCTTCAAGCTTGTTCCTTTTGGCGTTATTCAGGCTTCAGCGTCTTACGCTATTTACGGAACTATAACTAATAAGGGTGTTGCCGACACCTTTAATAAGAGCGAGGTTGATTTTGCTCACGGATTGAAATCTTTTGGGGATTTAAAAATTGGTTCGTCAATTGCGGAGGATGTTGTTGGGGGCAGATTTGAAATTAGCGAGTTAAGTTATAGTATAAAGGTGGAAAGAAAAACGCATTATCGAGTTAGAGAATCTGAAAACACCTCTGTAAATACTAACGCTTCGGGAGTTCTTCCTTGCAGGGTTTCTGTTGAAGGAATAGAAAAAAAAATGAATATAACTTCTAACGAAATTGTTCCTTTTTTAAATTCTTACGGAGTTCAACAAAGGCTTGCTGGCGTAAATAGCGATCTAATGGTTGATGCTTCTGCTTTTTTGTACTCTTTGCAGGATACTCAGATAGCTAAGTTTGATTGCTCCGGCAGAATTGTTGATCAGTCTTTATCCATTTCTGAGGGTCAACACTCAATGGGTTCCATATCAATCAGAGAAGTAGTCAGCTAATTATGAAATACCCAGGATCTCCATTTTATATAGATCAGTTACTAGAGAATATTGATCCAGGATTTAAACCTCCTTCTTTCGCTGGGCATATTTCGAATTATAGTGGTAATTTTGAACAAGGAGCTAGTTATAAAAAGTTCGATTTTGTTTACAATACTGGAGATAGTTCTTTTTATTATGCAAAGGAGGATATTACCGACGGAGCGGGACTGGTTCTCGAGAGCTCTCACCGATTTTCTCTTGATCCTGACGGACCGTTAATTGACGGCAAGCCATCTTATTATATAATAGATGAACTTGCTGAAGCTGAAGCTCTCGGCAGTGAACTTCAAGTGGGTCAGACTTTAAAAATAGAGGGTTCTGTTAATGGTAATGATGGAAGTTTTTTAATTAAAGACGTTGAAGCTAACGTTGAGAATATTCCCGATAGCGACATTATTCTTCAAACCCTTGATGTTTCTACTGTTGGGTTTGGTTGGTATAGATCAAGCTGGTTCTTGTTTCCTGGAAGAGGTGGAGATAATGAATTAAATTTAACTTCATTCTGGCGCTCTCAAGAAACTAACTGGATAAGAACTAGCGCTCTTGGTTGGTTGTACCTTTCACCTTTGCCGCAGGGCTTAAGCTTATCTCCCCCAGAGAGAAAGTTGTGGTTTTTTAGAGAGACGTTTTTTTCAAGAAATACTCCTGAGGGGGCCTTACCTGCGGGGCATTGGATCTATGCTAGTGAAGAACTTATCGGAGGAAGTGATCTCGAATCAAACAGTTTTCTTTACTTGGTTCCTCAATTTACTAATGAGCTTGGGCCTGAAGGTTGGTTATATCTGAGCAAAGGCGATCAAGATAACTCTATGTTTATTTATAATTTTTCTAACGAAAAATGGTACGGCATAAAAAGGGATCTTGCTGGAGTAAATAATAATGTCAATGGAGTTACTATTACTCAATCTAAGCCTTCTTTTCCTGTTCCTGACAGACTGGGAGACGGAAAGGTTTCAAAAATACAAATTCAAGGGTTAACAGATAATGACTCTATAGTGTCTTTCGAGGAGAAATCCTCTAACCCTATAAAGTTATCCTTGATAAACTTTACTCCTGGCAGTAGCCCTGATAAATGGGCAAAGGATTTGTTCTTTTTTGACTGCGATTACGGCTCTTCTGCTAATTTTAAATGCGATAATTTTAAATATGAATTTGGTAATGGTTATTATATAACGCAGCCGAAGTCTATTAATTCTCTAAGTTGCAATTTTAATTTAAGTTTTAAGAATAGGACTAACAGAGAAGCTAATGCAATTATTCATTTTTTAGAAAATCATCAGGGGCAGCATGAAAAACACGAAAATTCAGTAAACTTAAAATATTCTCAGGGAGTGTCTGGATTTAGGTGGGGCGGGGATTCAACCTTCCATCCGTACGATTCAATATCTAATCAGTCTAAAGATTTTTACTGTAATGAATTTTCCCATTCTTTGAATTTCGAAAACAGTAATGATATTTCTTTATCTTTTAGAAATTTTAATACTTCAATACTTAATAAGTCTGAAAGTATGTATGTAAAGCCTCCTGGCAGTTATAATGAAAATATAAATTATCAACTTAATGATGTAATTTTTTCTACTGGAGATCATGAGTATTATTATTACTGGAATGAGTCTTCTTCTGTTAATGGAAGAAGTCCGGTTCGTGAAACGAGCGAATATTCTCGTGAGTTTGGTTATTACGAACAAATAAATAAAGAATTTTGGACTAGAGATTTCTTTTGGAAGCCTTCTTTGGGTCTTGAGGTAAACCATTCAGTTTCTCTCCAGGAAATCTCTGTTGATAACTCTTATATTCAGATGTATAAAGATGGTATTAATGATAATTTACTTACGCTGAACTTGAGTTTTAATAATAGGGGTGACGAGGAGGCTTGGGCCATTCTTCATTTTTTAGAGAGTCATTACGGATCTATTCCGTTCTTATTCTCTCCTCCTGCTCCATACGAGACTCCTCAAAATTTTATATGTTCGGAGTGGAGTCATGTTTATAATTTTAAGAATAATCATAGCATTTCTGCTGTTTTTGAGCAGTTCCCTTTTAATTTAACCTCTTCGAATTTATCCAGTTATACTTCTCCACCTTTGTATACTCCCGGAGAGTTAAGTTTTTCGTCTCCACTGGTTTTCTCGGATAAATTTTCTTCTGGAGGTTATAATAAACAAAGAATAAGGAATAGGTTAAAGTTGGAGAATATAGGTGATGGACCTGTTACTTTACATTCAATTATTTGCAATGATGATCATTTTGAAATTCTTGGCTCTAACTCCTTGGTGCCCCCTTTTATTCCCGAGTCCACCTCTGCAGAGTCTTTTATTTACGTCTTGCCGAGTGATAAGAATTTACCTTTTAATCTTGATGGGGCAAAAATTAAACTTGATAAGAAATTTAAGGATGGTTTAGACGGTGGGCAATTTTTTATATTAATGGAGGGTAGCGGGACAGTAAAAAGCGAGTGGACTCCTAAGTTAGTAAATGGTCGCCAGCAATCTTTTTTTCAGGATAACACAGGAAAAATAAGGGATGTTTTAGATGAGGATGGCGAACGTTACCTTTGTGAATATTTTATTGCTGAGCAGTTTTTTGAAAACAATTCTCAAGCAGAAATTCCCGGAGGATCTTCTGGTTTTATTGATATAGTCTTTGATGGGGAAGGTTTCTCGCAGGAAAAAAATTACCTAGTGAACGAAGATGGCGAGCAAATATATTATAAGTTGGTCGGCGATGATATTTACGAATCATACGTTAATAAATATTCAGATCTATCTGCCTCTTATTTAAGTTTTTTGAGTCAAAAACTTTCTTTTTCTCGCGAATTCAAATTAAAGATTCATACTAGCGATACACTTAGTACTTTGTTTCAAAAAATGTTGGACAGGGTTCCTAGCTATGTAGAAACGAATGATCATTGGGGTTGGACTTTTGATGGAAATACTACTGTTGGGCAGGCGATTAAAATAATCGAAGGGTCTCCAGAGTTTAAAGATAAAACTAGTAAATCTTTATTTGGTAAGATTCACTGGAACGATCATGGTCCCTCTCAGTCGAGAACTTTGCCTGAATCTTCCGGGCCTATTGAAATTTCCAATGAAGATACGTATTATAGTTCAAAGATTATTATAGAAAGCAGTGAGCAATTTAGCCCTCAAGAAGCTTCATTAAGTGTATATATTAAAAATTTATGAGTAAGTCCCAATCGAATTTAAATAAGCAATTAACATCTTTAATTCCTGACTCTCTTATATCTTTTTTTGAGATAGATTTTTCTAATCTTCAGGTAGATTTTGAGAATTTAAGTGACTTGTACGGGGTCAACTTCGGAGCTGAGGCTAAGTATAGATTTTGCCCAATGATTAACAACTCTAATCCTGTAATATGGCAAGGTGTATCGTATCAACCTTTACCTATTAAGATGGAAGGTTTTGATTCTTCCTCTGACGGTAAGCTTCCAAGGCCTATGCTTTCAATGGCTAATCCAGAAGGTATATTTTCTAAAATCTCTCACTCTAATCAAGATTTCTCAAATTGCCAAGTCACAAGAAAGAGGACTTATGCAAGATTTCTTGATGATGAAAACTTTCAAAATAAAAATTTAAACGAAAAAGGGAAGAATCCTTTTGGCGCGGCGGATCCAAATTCCCACCTCTTGGACGATGTTTACTTTATAAATAAAAAAGTTTCAGAAAACAAACAAGTTATCCAATTTGAGCTTGTCTCGGCTTTAGAATTTGAAGGGTCTTGGGTTCCTGCAAGGATCGTGATGGCTGATTATTGTAACTGGACCTATCGTTGCTCTATTGGATGCGGTTATAAGGGCTTACCTATTGAGACTCAAGAGGGGAGGGTATTGTACAACGATATAGATCCCGATAAGAATTCTAGTATTGCTGAATGGGATCGAAATAAATCTGAATATGAAGTCGGAGATGTTGTAATGATTGAAGGCAAAGTTTACAAAAACCCCCAAAAAAGGGTTCCTCAAGTTTTTGTTTGTAACAAACAGCATAAGGATGTGTCTATGCATCACCCTTATCTAGACTCTAGGTACTGGTTGAAAGATGAATGCTCTAAAACGCTGGAATCTTGCTCGAAGAGGTTTGGTAGATCTAAGCTAGACCTTATTCCTTACAATAGGGCTGATCAAACTTATGAAGGTTTGAGATTTGGAGGTTTTCCTGGTACAGAAAAGTATAATGTCCAGGGTTGATTTTAATGAAAAAATATTAAAAGAAATAGAAGCGTATGCATTGTCTAATCCTCTTGAGGAGTCTTGCGGTATTATTCATAAAATTGAAGATCAGTTTTATTTTTTACCCGCAAAGAATTTGAGTGACAATAAGTTTGATTTTTTTATAATAGATAATCGCCTTATAATTGAATATAATACAGTATGCATATTTCACTCTCACCCGAGAACCAGTTGTAGGCCCACTCCTTTTGATATGAAAATTTCTGACGAACTGTGCTTACCTTTCTTGATATATAGCTTAATGGATAAAGAGTTTTTCTTATACGGGAATATAAGTGTATAGGTATATTAAGGTTTAAGGTGAAGAGTGTTTTTTTATACGGAAAATTAGGTGAGAAATTTGGTCGAAAATTCGACCTTAACGTCGATAGTGCGCTGGAGGCTTTTCGAGCTATAGACTCAAATTGTGAAGGTTTTTTTGATTATATCATTGATCAACAATTGAGGGAGGTTCACTACGCTATAGTTTGTAGGCACCCTTCGAGCATAAAGAATGAAAGAGATTTAATTGATAACTCTATAGGAGATAGTAATTTTAACTTAATTGTTAACTCTAAAGAAATTCACGTTCTTCCAGTTGTTGCTGGTTCCGGAGTTATAACAGCCGTTGTAGCAGCCTGGAAAGCTGCAGCTGTTATGACTAAGGTTATGATAGTTATGACGGCTGTTCAAATAGCTATAGCTATAATAACAAAGCCTCCTGAACCTAAGGACGATAGGAAAGACCCAGTATCTACAAAGTCTTTTCTTCTTTCTGGAAGCTCTAATAGGCGAGCCCAGGGAATCGCTGTTCCTTTGGGTTACGGAAGGTTGATTATTGGCTCTACCGAAATTTCTCACTACCAGGAGACTTTTAAATATACCAACTCTAAAAACGGCCATTTAGAGTCTTATGTTAAGTTGAGGTATGTTGACCTTATCTCTGAAGGGCCAATTTTAGGATTAACCAACTCTAATGGAGCGCTCCTTAGCACTTCAGATCTTAGAGAGGGTATTTTTTTAAATAATGTTCAAGTAAAGAATACTCCAAAATCTAGCGGGGAAGGGGATAATTCTCTAAACTATATTTTAAATGAAGATACAGAAGATGTTCCTGTAATAAAATTGGGTGAAGATGGCGAGACTAAGCTTTTGAGTCCAGATGTAAGATATTTAATTGATTATCAAAATGTCATGTTTGGCTCAAGCCCTTATGGCCCGTCAACTTCTCCGGGAAGTGCAGATTTCTGGGGAACAACGAAAAGAGCTATGAAACAAGGGGCTAAGGCGTTCGCTCATTCAGTCTCTAATAGTTCCGTATCTTCGGTAATCGCCGCGTTTAAATTTCAAGGTTCTCAAACCAATAAACAGAGTGGCGAAGTCTCTGGTTGGAACGTAAGGTTTGCTATTGAGGTTGTAATTGATAATGAAAAGTATAATTTGGTCGATTTAAAAAAAGATCCTACTTCGGGTTTTGACTTTTCAGGAAATACCCTGAGTAATGGCAGTGGGTCTTTTTATTGGCTCGAGAAAACAGGGGAAAATGATGGGATGTTCGTGATTAACGGTCTTGCTACATCAGCTTACCAGGTAGATCTTAAGATAGACTTAGGGGAAAATGTATCTAGTCTAAACTTTATAAAACTCAGTTCTGAGTTGGACCCTTCTGTTAGCGGGGGAACTGTTGGTGGAATGAGGAGGGAGAGAGCATTGTCGGTTGCGCATATCGTCGAAGTAATTAACGAAAAACTTTTATACCCTAATTCCTCATTGATATCTTTTTGTATCGATTCCAAGAACTTCTCGAAAGTTCCTGCTAGAACTTTCCACGTGAAATTAAAAAGGGTACTGGTCCCTTCTAATTTTGATGAGTTTTCGAAAAAATACATAGGTCCGTGGAACGGCTTGTTCAAGGGTCAAAAATCATCCTCTGAATCTATATATAGCATAAGCGATAAAGATAAAGTGTGGACAGATAATCCCGCTTGGGTATACTTTGATATGTTGAATAATTGCAGGTACGGCCTAGGGAAATACGGCTTGGAGGAAAAAAATATAGACAAATGGCAGCTTTATAGGATCGCTAAATATTGCGATGAGTTGGTTGAGACTGATTTTCCTATAGAAAACAAACATGGCGTGCCTCGCCTGTTTAGCACTTATAATGAGATTGTGTTTGATGGAAATGAATATGATTTGGGCGTTTTTGATTTAGATATTTCGGGGAGCTCCTTTGATCAAGACAGAGAAAACGTTACGCTTACCGATGATGAGTGGATAGATGAATTCGGGGACGGAGATTCTTTTAGGGGTAAAAAGATTGCGTTTTTTATACATCAACACTCTTTTTCGTTAGGCGGGTTAACCCTTTCGCAAAGGAGGTTAGCTCAAGAAAGGTCCGCTTTTAGGGAGGGGGAAATTGTGATCGAGGAAAGAGTTATTCATTCTAGCGACTGGAAGAAACGAAAGTTGACTGTTACAGGTCCTAGTTTTGAAAGTAACTCAGCAACCTTTGAGCATAATATGCCGGGGGTAGGAATTATAAAAAATACTATTGGAGCCTGCGTTGTTCAGAAAAATCATGCTGTCGTTGAGCCTAGGTTTTCTTCAAACTTTTACTTTACCGAAAGAGCTGACTCGTTAAAGATTCTAAACTCTATAGCTTCTGTGTTTAGAGGTATAACTTCCTATCAAGATGGGAAGGTCACGTCTGTGATTGATTGCTTCAAGAAGCCTTCTATGCTTTTTAATAATTCAAATGTTTCTCCAGATGGTTTTACGTATTCTGGCGTTTACAAAAATAAAAGAATAACCGCTGTCTTGATCAGGTATAATAATTCAGAAAAAAATTTTAAACCGGATATTGTGTTTGAAGAAGACGCTGAAGCTTCCCAGTCTTCTGGTTATTTAGAACACGAGATTATGTCGATGGGAGTTACGTCTCAGAGTCAAGCAAGGAGGTTTGCTAGGTGGGTGCTAATGACCTCCCAGTTAGAGACTGAGGGGGTGTCTTTTGAGTGCGGTCAAGAGGCGGCATACTTGGCTCCTGGTTCTATTATTGAGGTGTCTGACGAAATGCGAGCAGGTAAAAATAAAAGCGGAAGGGTTCTTTCTTTAAAAAGAAAAAAAAGAACAACCGCTGCTGGCAAAGAGATTAT
>CAJQKX010000852.1 GCA_905479025.1 uncultured Paraglaciecola sp. | reverse complement strand
GTCGGTACAATGAAGTTATAGTTTTGACGACCTCGCCCTGAGCTAGAATAGTGGTCTGGACTACATTCTTATTCGCGGGACCCTGCGCCTGCATAGAGAAATCATGTAACTGGTGTCTAACTAAAAATTCTCTAACATCGGCAGTCGCATCCATGATAGATTTTACAATTCCCGTAGCTGTTGGGACTACAAATGTTACGGTTAAGCCAGCGGTTTTAAATTGCCTAAGAGTCTTAACGATGTCCAAATTTGATTTCGATAGCATCTAGCTAACTACTCCTAACGTGGTTTCTCTAACATCAAGGGTTAAAGATATTTATTGTAAATCTGGAATATCTGTACCTACTTTATTGCCTAATTATAGAACTCTACGAGAACCTTGGTTCGGTCTTCATGTATCCAATAGTTGCTAATTTCCGACATTTATATTTTTCTCTATTTTGATACTCATTTATTTTCAACCATGAGTCATTTAGAAATATTACAGATTTTTCACAAAGCGAACTACCTTCACATGAATTTAAAAGAAGCTTCTTTTATATATGGGCTATATTATTATGCAGAGAGACATTTTGCTGAGCGATATTCTAAGAATCATGACTCAGTTCTTTACTACTAGTGCACAACGTTTAATCAGTGATGTCATTTATTGCCAATATGGCGATCTGTCAAAGATTAACATGGTTATCTCAAGGGGCAATCCTGAATTATGTACTCTAAAATAGTTTCGCGGTACTCAAGACTTAATGACACTCTTAATGAAATTTTATTTGATGGGCGGTTTTGCGATCTCCCAGTTTACATTGATGTAGAAGGCGATTTGAAGACGGAGATCTGCAAGAAACTCGGGCTGGCGGAAGATCAGTTAACCGAATATGTGGGTGATGTTGTTGCGGAGACTCTGAGGTGGGACGACTCCCATGATATTTATTATTGGCATCGTACGAACCATACTTCGTGGAATTTAGATAGGGACAAGCCACCTCCTTCCACAGCATTATTACTTGCTCTGTCAATTGCTGCTGAGAATATGGGTGCCGATGAGGATATCTCCGCCATAAATTTTTATGGCCGTGTGGCTGATATATTTGGCGATGCTGGTTATAAAGATCAAATCAGCAAGTCTAGCAAAACCACTGTCAGGTTTTGGAATGATTTAAATAATTGGTTAACAGAAAACGATTATGTTTATGGTCGTCCAACGGCACAGCCTATTATCCCAAAGTGGAAGTTTGCAAGTTATGCATTATCTCAGGCCTTAGTAAGACGTTCTGACCGAGATTCTTTCCACAAACTTTTTGACGAATATCATTTATCAAAAAGCGACCAGTTAACTCATCCAGAAATAGAACCATATATTAACGAGTGGATTAATGGGCCCAGTTCTACAGTGCTTTTAAAGAAAATATGGAAAACCAGCCATCTTCGTCATCGAGTGGTTGAGGCTGCGCTCGAGGAGTTAGATACTTGGCATAGTCAAAACGCGACTCTCGGAAAGAAGGAATCAGGTAGGCTACTTTGGATCTTACAATTCCAATCTTATCCTATCAAAAAAGCAAAGCTTAAATTATGTGCAGCACACGAAGCTATCGATGAGCACTTTCGCTTGTTCTCAAAGGATTTTCGATCTGCTGACCAACAATTACTTGCTGAGTCTCTATTTTTAAGTCATTTTGATGGACAGGATATTTCGTTTTTAGGCCCAACTACGTCATTACAATTAGAAGAGTTGATGCTGTCAGATTTAGTTTTATGCAATGGAAATAGACAGTCCTTTGGAAGGAGATATAGGACCATCATTCCTCTCCTAAAACAAGACAATGGCTACTTTTATAAAGAAGTTTCTCAGGTTCTCCTTTTTCATCAATACCAAATACTTTGTGCTTCGAGCTGGAAAGAAAAGGTCAGTTCTTTTCTTGATACCTATGGAGCATCTGGATACCAAATTATGGACTCAAAGGCTAATAATGGCCTTCCATTTGGATGGTGCCTATTTTCTTCAGTTGAATTGGTTAAAGTCCCAGAGGATTCAGAAATCCATGATGATTTATATGCTTTGATACCATCTGAGCGCGGTTTAGATTTCTATCTGTCTGGAGGTCTCAAACTTTCAGGAGCCGGAGATATATGGCACAAGTGGGCTCCACCAAGTATATTTGCCGTCAACAGCGGTGCACCTTTAGGCATGAGAGTTTCTCCAACGGACTCTGATAGAGAGAAGTTTGAAATAAGAGTTGAAGACTCTGTCAAGCAACCTAATTTTTTGTATAAAGATGGTCGTTCGATTTTAAGTTCTCTTGAATCAGAAAGGTTCTCTTTCCTGACATTTGGACAAAATTCAAAAGCGAAGAAAGCAGAAAAAACATTGAGTTTCAGATCCGCTGACCGTCCTAAGCAGCATCCAATACATTCCTCATGCCAACTTAAATATTTGGTTTCTCGATCTGGTGAAGAGCTAGATTGGACAAGTGGAAGCGAACATGACAGCGATTGCTTCTTAATGGGATTTGATACATCAATGCTTCAGCGAAAAGAATCAAAAAAGGATACCAATCTTTACAAAACTAAACCATTTTTAGCTAACCATGCAATAAATAATTCAGACGAAATAGATGATAGTTATCAGTTGCATCATGGATCGAGCAGCACTTTAGTTTGTATTGAAAGAGGCTGTCATGCTTGGTGCATGCCATATGGTGTGACTTCCAAGACGAAAAGAGCCATTCAACAATGTGCTGATTGTGGCGTGCGCGGAACTTATCGAGGGAAAAAATTCGCACCGAAGTCAAGTTTACGAAAAGAAAATATCACCATGAGAGGTTCTGAATCTGGAGAGGGAAAGTTAAAACCTGACAGAGTCTTTGAATCAATTACCCATGATATTTTGCTAGACGCACTTTCATATCAAGGACAAGGCTCAGGCCATCTATTATATAAATGGTTTGGTTTATTGGTCGATGAGCCATGGAAGATAAGAGGACTAATAAAAGATTATGTAGATTTAGGTTTTATAGACATTAAGATGGATTCTGATTCGTCACGGATAACGAAATGGTCTGTGTCCCCACCAGTTTTTGTTATTAATGAGCAAGGATTCGGGTTTTTGTCAGGTTTCAGGTCAAAGTCGCTGATTAGTAAGATATGCAAGGTGCTAACTAACCTAGATATTACTCACAGTATAAAGAATTTTGAGTCTCAGCCCATACTTTATTTATGGAAAATAGAGGATAAAAATAAACATAGTGTTATTAAAGAGCTTACTAACATACAGTTGCCCCGCAACCTAAATGTAGTAGAAAATCCATCGCGCAAAATGTTGCCCTATATGCCATCTCGTCAGGCCATAATCGATACCTGCAAATTGATGACACCTCAGCTTCTAAACTTACAAAAATTCGATTTATCCTCTGCAAGCTGGCAAGATTGGGAGGGAGTTTTAAC
>CAJQKX010000851.1 GCA_905479025.1 uncultured Paraglaciecola sp. | reverse complement strand
ATCGCCAGGGCGCCCCCCCCCCCTTCAGTAAACATCACCACTGGATACTTTTTATCCACCGCAACGGCTAATATCCGATCTAACTTTAAATGATGGAAATATCCCTGCGTGCCAGCTAATACGCTGTAATCATTGATCACGATGACGGTCTGTGTTTTTTGCTTTGTGATTAAATTTTGATTCACTTGTCCTACACCGGTGATAATACCGTCAGCGGCAGTAGCCGATTTCAAATCATCATAGTCTCTGCGCAAACGCTGGGCAGCTACCGCCATTTGTCCGTACTCCATAAAACTATTAATGGGGCATAAATTTTGTAAATTCTCTCTTGCTGTTAAATAACCTTTTTGTCGGCGTTTTTGTTGTTGTTCGATTCTTTGCTCATCAAGTGTGAGTGCCTCTCTGGTGCGCAGTTCGTTTAGTAATCTTTGATTTGTAGTACTGGAAGTTGGCATTTTTACAATTTTTGACTTGCTAGCATCGTCTGCGTGCATATCCACCAAGGGCATCCCCACAAAACAATCATCCCCAACATTGACAAAAACTTGGCCTACTTCGCCCGAAACGTCTGCGCACAAGGTGGTTTGCATTTTCATGGCTTCAATAATAACCAAAGGTTGATCTATATGTACTCGCTCATTTTGATTGACCAGTACAGCAACAACAGATCCTATATTGGGTGCGCACAATGTGTAAATGGGGGGCATAAAAGTCATCAGCAAATTATCAAATTTTCTTATTCTAACATTGACCAGCATATTTAGCGCCGCCAAAAGTCATGAATTATGAAAACTATAAGTGGCACTAACAGGTCAATAAACGCTCGAGACTCGTTATTAAAAATATTGATAAATAGAAGGGAAAAGCTTCTGTAAACACAGCCATTATTGTGAAGGTGCATGATTTTGGAATATTGGCCAAAAGCATAGAAAACTTTACCAAAGTAGCCACCTTAATCCAGTTGAGCTTGCATAAACTCTAGGCAATGAGTGAACCAAACCCATGCGGGCAAAAATGTGGCTTAATTACTTTGGGTTAAAGTATTTTGGATTGCAACCTCATCACTGCCATAGGCATTCGTTAATATAAACAATACCTATATCAATCTCCTTCCAACAAAAATCGTTCTGCCCGCTCAACTTTTCGTGGTTTCGCTGCAATAACTATCACATCACCGGCCAATAAAGCCATGTGCTCATCTGGCTCCGACAGTTCATGATTGTCCCTTCTCAGTCCCTTGACACTAACCCGCCATTGTTGCAAGTTGAGTTGCTGTAATGATTTACCAACAGCATAAGCATTTTTAGTAAGGATGACCGCGTGCATAAATTCAAATTTCTCTTGTTTAATATAATCAAGCTCAGTGGTTTCACCAGGAAAGAAACCATGCATATTGGCATAATGTCCCTTGCGCTCTTTACGCACGCGTTTGAGTATGCGAGACATTGGCACACCAGATAATTGTAAAACCTGAGTCACTAACATTAGACTACCTTCTAGAATTTCTGGCACTACCTGTGATGCGCCTGCCTCAAGTAATTCTTCCATACGATTGTCTTTTCTAGTTCTCACCACTACTGGCAAGTTTGGATACAAGCGTTTAACTAAACGAATCACACTCATGGCTTTTTCATGCTGGTCAAAAGTGATCAGCACCAGCTTGGCTCTTTCAATTCCGACAGAATGCAATATATCTTTTTGCTTAACATCGCCAAAATACACAGGCTCTCCTGCACTTTGACTTTCTTGCACACGGATGGGATCAGCATCAACTACCATGTAAGGAATAGCTTCAATTTTTAATAAACGACTAACCGATTGACCTACTCGGCCATAACCAAAAATGAGTACGTGGTCAGTTAGTTGTTGGTCTTGGGCTGAAAGTTGTTCTAACCCTTTTACATCAGGCGTTGCTTCAGGACTGATTGCTTTGGCAATTTGTGGACTTTTATCGACTAACCAAGGCGTGATGGCCATACTCATCACACCGATAGTTAATAGTAACGAACCTTGCTCTGAGTTTAAAATAGCATGGTCGACAGCCAATGCTGCCAACACAAAACTAAACTCGCCCATTTGACACAGTTTAAGCCCGGCCGCCCAAGCATCTTGTTTGCCTAATTTAAAAATCTCAGCTGACATCCGGATAAGCAACACTTTTAGCAACACAATAATCACCAAGCCTAATAGTGCCCAGTGGATCTGACTTGGCAAATTGTGTAGTTCTAGGCGCATACCTATAGTAATAAAAAATAGTCCCATCAGGATATCTCTAAAGGGTCGTATATCAGCTTCTAGTTGATATTTATATTGGCTCTCACCTAACATCATGCCTGCTAAGAACGCGCCTAATGCCATGGATAGGCCAAAGGAAAAAGCTAAACCTGCGGCCATTAAAGCCACCATAATAGTCGTCAACACAAAAAGTTCATCTGTGCGAGTGCGGGCCACTTCACTAAACACTTTAGGTAACACCCATTTGCCGATGGATAACAAAATGCCAACAACCAATAGCCCCTTAAGAAATGCCATTGATATAGCAATGCCTAAACTTTGTTCGGAATCAGCAGCCAGTAAGGGCACCAATATAAGCAAAGGCACAACAGCAAGATCTTGTAGTAATAAAATACTCACCGCGATTTGCGCGCGAGGCGTATTCAGGATACCTAAATCACTGGTTTGTTTAATCACAATGGCAGTTGAAGACAGCGCTATAATCCCACCTATTACGAAGGAAGCTTTAGCATCAAAATCCAGTAATAAGGCCAGCCCCATAAACACTAAAGTAGTCAACATCATCTGCGCAAGCCCTACGCCAAATACCAGATTACGCATGGCTAACATTTTGGGAAGTGAAAACTCCAAGCCCAATGAAAACAACAAAAAAACAATACCCAACTCGGCAAAATTTTGCATATCTTCTGGATGTTCAAATAATGCGAGGAGATCAGGACCTGCCAAAATACCACAAAAAAGATAGGCCAGAATTGGTGGTAAATTAATACGTTTAAATAGCCAAACAGTTATCACTGCTACGGCCATTAGAATAACAATACTGCCTAAATTTCCATGCATAACGTTGTGTTCATCCTTCTAAGTTGTTTGCTAAGCACAATACTTGCCGAATATTAGCTAAGAATCATTTTCTATAGTAATTCGCCATATTGTTGGCAGGAGAAACCGTTGGAACAACTTAACCAGTTTTACGACGCAAATGTCGGTGAGCCTTATTTCAATCTTGAGGAGGCTAATCAAGACCTTGAGCATGGGCACAAACTTGGTCTGACGCAAGGTCAGCTTAATAAACTCATCCTTGAATTGTTAATATCCATAGACTTGCTCAGTCTGAGTAAATTATATTTTGAGTGATTAAAAAGTACCCTACCGTTGTCTGAGCTAAAAATCCAGTTTGAAGATAATAGAACTAGGTTTGGTCAAACGCTAAAAAACACATACTTAAAAACCCTTAACTGTTTGCAGATAAAAAATGTCATTGCCGTATGGATTATTCCTGTACTTAACCGTTGTCGTTAAGTTATTGGCAAATATTGCAATAAATGCATATTAAATTTTGTTATCCATTCAAAAATGCCTTAGAACATCACAATCAAGCAGTTTGCTATGAAGGACGTCTTAACAACCTTAGGAAATAAAGCTAGTTACGACGAAACCATGGTAAGACTGCCAGCCAAGCACAAAAGCATCATCAACCCTTTGGTTTACTAGTGTTAGATATGGACAACTTTAAACAAGTTAACGATATTCATGAGCATCAAGAAGGCGATAAAGTATTGTTGGCTTTGCTGATACTATTTTAAATAGCCTAAGAGGTCCGACTTAGCCTTTAGATTTTGTGAGGATGTGTTTTGCTACTTATTACCAAAGGTGGATAATCAGACTAACAATTTAATTGCGGAGCGTATCCAAATAGCTATTGAATCGGAACCGTTTCTGCAACAGCAGAAAATATTTTGCAGTATTGCCAGCGCGACTTTTTAGGAAAAGATTGAAAAACAAACATCTTCTCTCACACTAACGAAGCACTATATGCTCCCAAGCAGGCAGGTAAAATTGTATTAGAGCCGCTTAGGAATGTAATTGCGAGCAACGATGATAAACAGCAATGTATTGCATAATAGTTGAGAAATAAGCAACATTCTCAAGGATCTAAAAAGCCATGCTTTAGAGCATGGCTTTTTAACTTAACGTTAATGGTATTGATTATCTAAACAACACTTTTTCTTGGTTAAACCAATACACACAAAATGCAAACAACGCGCCTGCAATAATCACTGTTGAACCAAATATGGCAAATAATTGGTAGTAATCCATGGTTCCTTTCACTAATTCTTTCATAGCGAGGGAAACGTTAGTGACCGGCACCCAAGCCCAGCCTCCCTTTAATTCCACGCCAGGTAAAAGTGCTAACATAATAGGCACAACAACCAAAATAGTCATAGGCCCCATGTAACTTTGTGCTTCTTTAAAACTTTTGGCATAGATGGAAATACTCAACAAGACTGCCGAGAATATAGCCACCACAGGGACTAACATTAGAAAAATCAGTAGAAAATCAAGGATCGCAATCTGTGCCATAAAATCCGCAACAAATTTGATTGCCATGCCTTGGCTTAACACCAAGCCCCAAATCACCATACTCAAAACAGTAATCAACGCAGTCATGGTGCCAGCAAAAGCAATAGTCAAAAACTTACCCATTACAATTTTATTTCGATCTATCGGTGAAATCAGTAACGTTTCTAGTGTACCGCGCTCTTTTTCACCGGCGCCAATATCGGTAGCCGGAGCCATTGCACCTGATAGACAAATTAGAAACAACAAATAGGGCAACATCCCACCTATTTTTTCGCCCCAATTTTCTCGATCGTCAGCGGTATTCACTTTCTCTAATACAAGCGGTTCTATTAGTGCACTTTGTTCTGCAGCGTCTAACCCCAGACTAGTAAACGCGCTTTGTTGAAATAACTCAGACTGACTCTTTACTATTTCATTGACCCGTCTGTAGACCAGATTTAGCCCGGCATCATTGAAATATAATTTAACGTTAGCCTGACCATTTTTAAGCACATCGTTAGAATAATTTTCGGGGATTTCCAACACAAAATCGACTGTTTCATTGCGAATAATTGAGGTGTAATCGGCGTTTCCTTCAATTTCGACTAGGCTAAATTTTTCTGGTTGTTGCAGCTCCTTAACAATATCCGGCGCATATTGGCCACCTATCAATGCATAATTGAGCACTTGGGTTTCAGCTTTGTCTATGGCTTGTTTACTCACAAAACCCACAATCCCAATAATCAAAGGGAAGATTAATAACGGCAGGGCAATCATAAAAAATAATGTTTTACGGTCGCGAAGTAATTCTTTTATCTCTTTTTTAAATACTAACCACATATTGTATATCTCTTTATTTATAAGCAGCTAAAGGCTCTCTATTCGCTAGTAGTTGATTGAATGGCGGCCATAAACGATTGGTGCAATGAGCCATCAGCAAGGGCTTTAAAGCTAGCGATATGCCCATCAAACATAGTTCGGCCTTGATCGATAACAGTGACCTTGTCACATAACTCTTCCACTTCATCCAAATGATGCGTTGAGAAAATCACGGGAGTACCCTGCTCTTTTAAGCCACGAATAAATTCGAGTACGGTTTGTGTGGCCATAATATCTAAGCCCGTTGTGGGTTCATCTAAAATAACCAGCTTTGGTGAATGCACTACTGCACGTGCAATAGCGGTTTTTTGTTTCATACCTGTAGAGAAATTCTCTGAACGTCGGTCCAAAAAGTTATGCATATCTAATAAATCAGCTAACTCTTTAATACGAAGTGCAATAGATGCGTCGCTCATGCCATGCAGCTGACCAAAATAATGGATGTTTTCACGACCGGTTAAACGACCATACAAACCCGTTGAACCCGATAAAAAGCCTATCTTCTTGCGAGCAATAACAGGATTGGTTAACACATTATCACCGCTTATTTCTACGCTGCCACTATCGGGCTTAAGTGCAGTAGACAACATACGTAAGGTCGTCGTTTTACCCGCACCATTAGGGCCAAGCAACCCTAACACTTCTCCTTTTTGACATGTAAAAGACACATCTTGAACAGAATGAAAAAAGCGCCCTTTTAACCTCGGGTCTTTTTTTTCTTGCTCACTGAGCTTTTTAGGATTTTCCACAGCGAATTTCTTAGCCAGTTGTTTTATTTCTATCATTCCATTTTCCTGGTTTGTGGGCGATTTATTTCTATAGTCCTTCAATTTTTAGTTTATTACATGCGATCTAGAAAAAAAATATGTAACAATATTAAATTCGTTCAGACTACTGCAACTAATTTTGGGCACATATTGCTATAACATAATTTAATAGGAGGATTTGTATGCAACTGGTCAGTAATCCATTTGAGGCCATGAAGGATATTTTTGTTAAGCCTAATCAGGTATTTGCCACTATAAATGAAACACACAATTGGTCTTGGATACCCTTTATCTGTATTGCAATTATCGGTGCATTACCTATTTACATGTATTTTAATTTTGTGGATTTTTCTTGGTATACCGAATTAATGGTTCAAGCTATGGCGGGAGATTTAAGCCCCGCTGAGCAAAATGTATTTCGAAACATGATGGCAGATAAATCACAATCCTTGTGGACAGGTGTGTTTGGCTCTGTATTTATGCTGCTTGTCAGTAATGCGATAATGGCGCTTTATTTAAATATTGTTACCAAAGCAGATGAAGAGTGTGTGCAAGGTTATACCGACTGGTATGGCTTTAGTTGGTGGGTAAGCATCCCTGTCATTGTCTCTAGCCTATTGGGTATATTGGTGGTGTTAGTGGCCCAGGATAATCAACTATCACCTGTTAGCATGGCTCCCACTTCATTTGCATTTATTTTTTCTGTCGAAATGAACTCGTCATGGGCGTCTTTGATGCAGGCTATCCGCTTAGAGTCTGTCTGGGTGATGTACTTGACTGCAGTAGGATTAAGTCAATGGACCCAACTCCCAGTAAAGAAGACCTATATAATAGCAATCGCTCCCTACGTATTAATTTGGGCAATCTGGGCTTTATTTATTATTCTTTGATGCTGATTTTGATGATGACTTTGGCGAAGGCCTAGGTCTGAAATAATCAGTATTCTCATAAAATTCAGGGTCGTTGTTGGCATCCCATACATCAGGGATACCCAATAATGGTATTGGGTTAAATGGCTTTGATGTCGAGAATAAGTCGGTTTTCTTAATATGGCTGACTAAGCGTGTATCAAGTTCAGCCACCTGTTTTTGATAGGGTAAAGTTGAAAATCGACTATCAACTTCTATTACCAAGCATTTTCCAGTCAACCCCATAAAGGGTTGTAGCAACATTTCAAGATTGGCATGACCAAACATAAAACTATTAATCTCGTTACCCCAATGATGCCTATTTTCAACAAACACAGCATGCCATTGATGCTGCTTTAAATTTTCTATTAGTTGGGAAAAAACCTCTGTACGCTGATAAGTGACAATCACCCCGCACTCATCAAAATGGGTTAAGTTATTTCTTCTAAGGGTTCTTGGTGATAACCCATGTTGCTCAATATCTTCAACATGCTGTTGATTTAACAATCGCTTTGTTTGTGGAAATTGCAGCCAAATCAAACCATTAAATAAATCGTGCCAGCTGTTTGGGCGGGTCGGAATAATATGTTGTTGGTGGATGATTTGTTCATAATAATGAGAAGATGTTGTTAGATGGTTTTGACAAATAAAACGAGGAATATGGCTTTCTCCCTTGAGCTTCATTAAGGCATTTAGTCCTTGGGCATTGGGCCAATCAGTCAAACGCGATAAGCCAAAAAAGTTTTCAAGCTGCTGCATGGGCAACATCGGTAGTTGCTTAATAAAGTCCTGTTGCCAATCTGTCACAATTGCCCTTGATATTGATTTAATGTAAAAAGAGACACTTATAATCTTTAACCTTACTCACTACAAGAGCAACTATATGAAATTTTGCCACAAGCTCCTCATACTTTTTTCGCCAATGATCCTGGCTCTATCAGCCTGCCAAGACAAACAAGCCAAAGTTCCTTTACCGGTTGCAGATAACTTTATCGATGTTTATCAAGGCATTAACACCGATGATTTAAAAAAACATA
>CAJQKX010000850.1 GCA_905479025.1 uncultured Paraglaciecola sp. | reverse complement strand
ATCACCACTAGGAGCTTGATAGGCATAATCTTTATCAATAAGGATCTGAATAACATTAATAATTTCAGGGATGTGGGTAGTCACCCGTGGTTCAACATCTGGCTCAAGCAAACCTATCGCCGCGAAATCTTCATGCATTCGCGCGATAGTATTCTCAGTAAACTCTTCAGCAGTCAAACCTTGCTCGTTTGCTCTTGAGATAATTTTATCGTCTACATCTGTAATGTTACGAACATAGTTCACTTCAAGCCCACGAGAGCGCATATAACGCACCATCAAATCAAAACTCAAATAAGTACGGGCGTGTCCAACATGGCATACGTCATATACTGTAATGCCGCATACATACAACCCCACCTTACCTGCTTGCAATGGTTTAAATTGCTCTTTCTGACGGGTTAAAGTGTTGTATATATATAACATTGAATCAAAATCCTCTGGGGTAAATATTAAGATAGTCTATTTAAAATACGCGATTCTATCACTGAGAAACTTGTGCTGCATCTGCCAATCGCTCTTAAAGCCTTAAAAAAACTTAAGTTTTAGGCTAGAATGGACTGGCTACTTTTATATTGCTAAATTAAGGATCTATTTCATGGTTAAAATCCATACGAATTATGGCGTTATCACCCTGACTTTGTTTGCAGACAAAGCCCCTATTACTGTTGCCAACTTTTTGGATTATGTGAAAGAAGGTTTTTACGACAACACCATTTTTCATCGGGTGATTGATGGTTTTATGATACAAGGCGGCGGATTTGAACCAGGTATGGATCAAAAAGAAAGTAAAGCAACGATCCAAAACGAAGCTAATAATGGATTAGTCAATAGCCTAGGCACAGTCGCTATGGCCCGCACTAACGAACCTCATTCAGCTACCGCACAGTTTTTTATCAATGTTGGCGACAACAGTTTTTTAAACTTCCGTAGTGAAAGCACAGATGGATGGGGCTATTGCGTATTTGCAGAGGTATCTGATGGCATGAACGTAGTTGAAAAAATTAGAGCGGTAGCGACCGGTAACTCTGGCTACCATCAAGATGTACCCGTGGAAGATGTTATTATTCAAAAGGCTGAAATAGTCGAATAATATGCTAAAGGCAAGAGAGTTGAATCTATACAAGTTATTTGACTCTCTTGACGCTTCATATAAACAACCAATATTCTGTCCCATTACATGATCCCTTTTACTTACTTTATTTCCGATCTACATTTATCTGCTGACAGAGACGACATTAACCAATGTTTATTTCAATTTTTATCTGAACAAGCACCTCAGGCTGATGCTTTATATGTGCTAGGCGATTTGTTTGAGGTATGGATTGGCGACGACGATCAAAACAGTTTTACTCTGAGCATCGCTAAGGCATTTAACACTTTGCGACAATCAGGGGTACCAATCTATTTTATTCATGGCAATCGAGACTTTTTAATCCGTCAGCGATTTGCTAAACAAGCAGGATTCAAAATATTACCAGAACAAGTGGTCATAGATTTATACGGTGAGCCAACGCTTATTATGCATGGTGATGAACTTTGCACCAAAGACACTGAATACCAAGCTTTTCGTAAAAAAGCACGCAGTTGGTGGTGGCCAAAAATCATGTTGAGCCTTCCATTATCAACACGCCGAAAGCTTGCTAGAAAAGGGCGTGCTACCAGCAAACAGAAGCAATCTAAACTTAGCGCTGAAATTATGGATGTCACATCAAAAGAAGTCATAGCCTGCATGCAAAAATTTGCAGTAAAAACATTGATCCATGGACATACCCATAGACCTGCCATACACCCATTAGAAATTAACAACCAGTCGGCTCAAAGAGTAGTATTAGGTGATTGGTATGATCAGGGCAGTATACTCAAAGTTAGCGCTGCAGCAATTGAGCTTCAACAGCAAAAATTCAACTGAAACCATTTCACAAAAATAGTCACAGATTGGCTATCAAACTGACCTGACATTATTGCAAATATGTCATCACAGTACTTTTCTATTCTTTTTTATTCTATTCTAACCAGCGTCTATACCATACTAGGTATGGATTGTTTATCTTAGCCACATTCACTGTTACTAGAATAGGGAAACCGATAATGAGAAATAGCTAGACCACTTCAATAGGCTTAATTCCTGTGACTTTTTCTCAAGCAATGAGTACGGGAGTATTACAAAGTCACGAAACTATTAACCCAAAGCATACAGATTAATATGATATTACAGATATTCAAAAAGTAAGTTTATAAAAAATATGGAATTTGAAACGTAAAAACAGGATAAGCTTGGAGAAATTTAATGGTTTAAAAAAATTAAGAAATTTTGATAGTAGGGATTAAAAAAAACTATCTAGCAAAGATCTTAACAAACTTCTTGTTAAGATCCGGCTCAAAATACGAGCCTAAATTGCTAGTTTAAAAGTGGTTCTTTTTATAAAGGAACTACTTTATTGGCGCATGGGCCTTTTTGACCTTCGCCAACTTCGAACTCAACAGCTTGGCCGTCAGTCAAAGTAGCGTAACCGCCACCAGCTTGAATTTCTGAATGGTGAACAAATAAATCTTTGCTTCCGTCTTCTGGAGCTATAAAACCGAAACCTTTATCTGCATTGAACCACTTTACTGTACCTTTACTCATTTTGAACTCTCTTCTTGTAGTGAAATAGTTTAATTCCTGTTGCGTTATCACCATTGCGCAGCAGGATATTGAATCCGGGACATAGTTTAACAGCTTAATTACAAAATGTCGGAATAATTTTATCTTTATTGATTAAATATCTGATTCTGCAAGAATTTAGGCATTGTGTATCTTATAAATCCGATAAAACGCAAATAAAACAGATATTCAGTAAAACAGAATTTGAGCTGATCGATGCATTATGGGGGCACTATCCTGCCTTAGCCACCAGTATTTCCCGGGGCTTAAACCAAAACAAACCACGTCATAAAAAAACCGTTAAGACCTTGAACAGTCAATTGGTTAAAAACATGACATCAACATTTTGCTAATTCATATATACTTTGCGCATTAGAATGTAATCAGCCAACAGAGAATAGATAAAGCCTGCACCTTTCTATTCATTGTTCTTACAACAACTTATATGCTCGCAGCTAATTCAGCGCCTTGCCTGATGGCCCTTTTTGCGTCGAGTTCTGATGCAACGTCAGCGCCGCCGATAAGATGAGTTGTGATGCCTCTATTCTTCAACCCTTGTTGTAACTCTCTTAGGGGTTCTTGACCTGCACATAAAATCACATTATCCACTTCCAATATTTGTGGTTTGTTGTTCACTTGGATATGTAAACCTTGGTCGTCAATTTTGACATAATCAACACCTGCCATCATCTGCACCTGTTTCCTTTGTAATGCTGACCTGTGGATCCAACCTGTAGTCTTACCTAGCCCTTTACCGACTTTAGTCGTTTTTCGTTGCAGTAAAAATATATCTCTAGCAGGCTCCCCAATGGTTGCTTCAGTTAATCCACCAGCCTGCTTGTACTCTTTATCGACTCCCCAATTTTTTAGCCATTGTTCAGGCTCAGTCGTTAAAGAGTGTGCTTCTACCAAAAATTCAGCGACATCAAAACCAATACCCCCAGCACCTATAATCGCTACCTTTTTACCTACCGGTTTGTTATCTCTGAGCACATCCAGATAATTCATGACTTTGGAGTGTTGTATACCTTCAATATTAACATTTCTTGGTTTGATACCAGTGGCAAGCACCACCTGTTCAAAATGAGCATCAGCTAAAGACTCAACACTCTGCTGACTTTCGAGATGGAGATGCACACCTGTGACGTCTAATCTCTTTTTGAAGTAACGTAATGTTTCATAAAATTCTTCTTTGCCAGGAATACGTTTAGCATAGTTAAATTGGCCGCCAACCTCGGTACTTTTTTCGAACAAATGTACTTCATGACCACGCTCAGCCGCATAACAACTGAAGGCTAGACCAGCCGGCCCTGCACCCACTACCGCTATTTTTTTCTTGTGAGTGGTAAGGGGGAAATTTAATTCTGTTTCGTAACCGGCTCGCGGATTAACTAAACAACTGGCACGTTTGCGTTCAAAACCATGGTCCAAACACGCTTGGTTACAAGCGATACACGTATTGATTTCGTTGCTTCTACCTTGATGTGCTTTGCGTACAAAATTTTCATCTGCCAGAAAAGGCCTAGCCATAGAGACCATATCAGCTTGACCAGTGGCTAATATCTTTTCAGCAATTTCTGGAGTATTGATCCTATTCGTTGCAATTAAAGGCACCGTTAGCTCAGCTTTCATACGCTCAGTTACCCAAGTAAATGCGCCTCTTGGTACCATAGTGCCAATAGTGGGCACCCTCGTTTCATGCCAACCAATACCGGTATTAATCAGTGTAGCGCCAGACTGCTCAATCAGTTTCCCTAGAGCCACAACTTCATCCCAATTGCTGCCGCCCTCCACTAAGTCCAACATGGATAAACGAAATATAATGATAAAATCAGTGCCGACTTTTTGCCTTACGGCATTGACTATTTCAACCGCAATCCGCGAGCGATTTTCAAAACTACCACCCCATTCATCATCCCGCTGATTAGTCCGAGGACATATAAATTGATTAATAAAATACCCTTCGGAGCCCATGATTTCCACACCATCGTATCCCGCCTGTTTGGCCAAGGCTGCACAATTGGCATAATCGTTGATAGTGCTGACAATGCCTCTTTTTGAAATAGCTTTTGGTTTAAAAGGATTAATGGGTGATTTGATTGCCGAAGGCGCAACCACAAAAGGATGATAGCCATAACGCCCAGCATGTAATATCTGCAGACAAATTTTACCTTGGTGTTGATGCACCGCTTCTGTAATAACCTGATGTTCTTTGGCATGCTTTTTATTACTCATGCGGGCAGCGAAAGGCAATAACCACCCTTGTCGATTAGGACTCACACCACCGGTGACAATGAGTCCTACCCCGCCAGCGGCTCGTTCTGCATAAAACGCAGCTAGTTTCTCGAGGCCATTTTTTTCTTCTTCTAAACCAAGATGCATTGATCCCATCAGCACACGATTAGGCAACTGGGTAAAACCCAGATCAAGACTTTCGAATAAATATGGATAGTGAGGGTGTGTTTTCATATCTAAAATGGCTTAATTTTAATCATATTAGTCAGTCTATCTCAAAAAAATTGTTCATAGATGAGAAAGTTACAAAAAATTACATTTGAAAATGTTCAGCACAGCAGTTTTTAGATAGGATGCAGCATAAATTCTTTATTTGTGTGTTTATCTATTATGTCTTCAGGAAAAAGTTGGACGAAGTCGTTGTTTGTTGGTCTATGGACCACACTAAACTTTAGTCGAAAGTTATTTTTCAACGTCATTTTTATTATTGTATTTTTAGGTCTGATTTCGGTTTTTTTAAAGGATGATAATAAAGTCATAGTACCCGCCAATTCTGCTCTGGTATTAAAGTTAGTCGGTAACTTGGTTATAGAGAAGGAAGCGGTTGATCCATTCAACGAGTTTCTGGAAGAAGCCTTTGAGCAAGAGGATGATAATCCAGAAATATTGCTGCAAGATGTATTGCTGACTATAGAAAATGCAAAACAAGATCGTCGTATAAAAGCCTTAGTTTTAGACTTGCAAGGTCTAGGTACAGCTGGGTTGGATAAGCTAGAACAAATTGCGATGGCATTAGAAAACTTTAAAGAGAGCGAAAAACCCATCTACGCTATTGGCGATTACTACAGCCAAAACCAATATTATATTGCAAGTCGTGCTGATCACCTTTATCTCAACCCTATGGGTTTTATGATGTTTGAAGGTTATGGACGTTTTGGCATGTATTTCAAATCTGCTATTGAAAAACTTAAAGCAGAAACACACGTTTTCAAGGTGGGCACATATAAGTCAGCAGTTGAGCCATTTATTCGTGATGATATGTCTGATGCGGCAAAAGAAGCAAACAAAGCCTGGTTAACAGCGATGTGGACACAATACAAAGAAAGTGTTGCACAAGCGCGCGGTTTAGATGTTAATGATTTTGATGAAAAATTAGATATATTCTTACAAAAATTTGAACAGGTAGGCGGAGACTTTGCAAAATATGCATTGGATTTTGGTTGGGTTGATGCACTCAAAACACGGGAGCAAGCTCTGCAAGAAATTGTGGCAGTAGTAGGTAAAAATAAAAGTGGCATGGGATTCAACGCCATCAGCTACAAAAGCTACCTGAAAATTATCAACCCGACACTACCAAACATGCCCAACAATATCGATACAGTCGCCGTTGTTATAGCTAAAGGTACTATATTAAACGGTACAAAAAAACCTGGTCAAATAGGTGGTGACAGTACGGCTGAGCTACTACGTAAAGCAAGATATGACGATACTGTTAAATCGGTAGTGCTATATGTGGACTCACCTGGTGGCAGTGCTTTTGCATCAGAAATCATTCGTCAAGAAGTGGAAAATTTACAAGCAGTAGGCAAACCTGTGGTGGCTGTTATGAGTACCTATGCAGCTTCTGGCGGTTATTGGATTTCTGCTGGTGCAGACAAAATCATTGCTGCACCAAGTACTATCACCGGTTCAATAGGTATATTCGGCATGTTTTTATCCTTTGAAAACACCCTAGATTATTTAGGTGTTCATACGGATGGTGTCGGTACCACTGAATTTGCAGGCATGGGCATCACTAAAACACTGGATCCTAAATTAGCTGCCATCATGCAAAAAGGCATCGAACATGGCTACGATCAATTTATATCACTGGTTGCAGATAAGCGCGAGATGAGCAAAGACCAAGTCGATAACATTGCCCAAGGACGTGTTTGGATTGGAGAAACGGCTCTAGAATTAGGCCTAGTAGATGAATTAGGATACCTAGAGGACGGTGTGAAAGCGGCAGCTGAATTAGCTAGCCTGGAAACCTACGATACCCTTTATATCCAAAGAAGCTTGTCTAAAAGTGAATTGTTCTGGAAAGAGTTATTTCAAAACGTCAGCGTTTCTTTTAAAGGGGCTTTTGAAGTAGAAAAATCCAGTACTATTCTGAGCCTGTTTAAAGAATTAACCGCGGACATAGAAGCAGTATCAAAGTTAAACGACCCTAAAGGTGTGTATGCTTATTGCTTGGCTTGTGAATTCTAAGCACCTCAATATTTCTGATACATCAGCCTAACAGCTGAATAATAAATCCCAATCATGTCTACCATGGTTGGGATTTTTTGATTTATGTCTAACTTGTGTCTAAAACATGGTTAAAAAGAGACAGTCTAAAGATCTACTTTGTAATGGGTCTTGTATTGAGATACTTAAAAGGATTGGCTTTACTTGAATTTTAGTTAAAATACTCACAATGTCAGTTACTCACCCAAGATGTAGACCATTTTTTGTCATTGCATTCCCAACAATTAGTTATTCAAAAAGTTGAACAATGTATTAGCCATGCTTGTTCTCACTTTGAGCAGAACTTCAGGTTGCCCAAAATAAGCTTTAACCAAAGGGGTAAAATTGCAGGTTGTGCTCGACTACAAATAAACGAGTTACGTTTTAATCCTATTTTGCTATCTGACAATCTTGATGCATTCTTGGAGGTGGTTGTGCCTCATGAAGTTTGCCATTTATTGGTATATAAACTTTTTGGAAAAGTTCGCCCCCATGGTAAAGAGTGGCAAAGCCTAATGCTTGATCTATTTGAGGTAAAAGGGCAAACCTATCATCAGATGGATGTCACTAAAGTACAAGGCAAATGCTTCAATTATCGCTGTGAATGTGGGCCAATAGAATTAAGTATAAGAAGACACAATAAAGTGGTGAAGGGCGAACAAGCCTATATTTGCAAAAATTGCAGAAACCCCTTAATGGCCGAAAAATCTCTTT
>CAJQKX010000849.1 GCA_905479025.1 uncultured Paraglaciecola sp. | reverse complement strand
CAATCTGAACGTCGAAAATCGGTAAGACCTGAAGTTACCGCTGGTTTACCTGGTGCTCCGTCAGCACTACACAAATATTTGCGTAAAACAGGCATAGACCCCGACAGGTTATCCATCTTACATCTAGGCCGACCTGCTTATTTGCACAAGTATGACATCCCACCTTGGGTCGTGAGGATGGCTGTGGGATATCTGTTATGGATAGCCTTATTTCTTCTCGATGTCTATCCGATTGGTCTCCCTCACTATCTTGAAGCCATATTTTCACTTGTGACTGGACTGATTATTATTCAGGTGGCCTGCCAGGTTTTAGTGACTGCCACCGAACGCTTTGCGGCACGAATGGGATGGACACACTATGTCGCAGGGACGGTGTCAGAGATCCTGTCTACTTTGCCTGAACTGGTGGTTATTGGGTTTCTGGTACCCGTGAGTCCTTTGACGGCCTTCATTGTTGCTATGATCACTATCTACAACAATGCTTTGGTATTTAGTATTTATTCTTATTTCCTGCCAAAAGACTACAAGGGCAAATACCTTATGCCTAAACCCATTACAGATGCTGGTACGCAAGTGTTGATTGCTGGTGGGGCATTGGGGATGGTTATAGGCATTGTTATGTTGATTTTATCTTCGAACGGGCACCCCAAAAAAGCTTTTGACGCTATTGATTTGGGAGGTATTACATTTTTACTGCTGGCTATTTTTGTGGCGTATCTCTACAAGTTGCTCAGAGACCTTGGAAAAGAGGAAGATGACGTCCAGGCCACACTAAAGTTAACCGAAGACGAAATGATTGAACGTCAGCAACTGGCTTTCAAAAATGTTGAGCGAAGCAGTCTTGGCCAAATCATGTTATTGCTAGCGATAGGTGTGTTAAGTGCATTTTTGGGAGGCGAAAGTATTGCAGATTTTGCGTCATTATCCATACAAGATATGGGATTGAGCGGGATTGTAGCGGCAATGATCCTTGCCGGTTTTGCGGGCATGAGTGAATATGTAATATTATGGACATCCCATCGTAAAAAAGAATACGGAATAGCCCTAGCAAATGCCTTTGGTGGCATTGCACAGTTGATGTTTCTGATTGTACCTTTTACCTTTCTTGCCATCGCTTATTACCAAGCATTTGTTAACCCAACTCATCCTGAGTTACCTATTTTGTTTTCGCTACCCAATATTTTATTGTTAATATTCCTTTTCCCTACTTTACATACATTAGCGTCACTATTAGAAAATGACCACACAATGGACATTCTTGACACTACAATAATGGTTACGCTGGTGGGTTTACTGCTTATACTGCTGGTAGTTTATGGGACAGCGCCTGAATAAAACCCCATGAACCAAAAAATTAGAATTAAGTTACTCTGATTTTTTGCCTGAACAAATAATTAAGGCTATTAAGATGATAAACAGTGAAAAGTACTTGTCTTCAATACACTCATAAACTGCTAATATTGGTCACAAGTCTTAATATATTAAATTCAAAAATGAAACATAAAGTATCACCTGAAGTTGCAGTGCAAGCGATAAAAATGGCCAAAAGCACCCAAAAAATGGGGCAAACTAAAGAACAAACTAAGTTGATTGCCCAAGGTATTGAGAAGGGCATTGCTGAATATAAAAAACAGCAGGGTAGAAAGTTACGTGAAATAGATAAACAGCGTAAACAAAAAATAAAACAGCGAGATAATGCATCTACCGAAACGGTGAAAGAGGCATCTAATAATTCTATAAAACCTTTGCCATGGGTTTTACTGACGTTAAGCTGGTTAGGTTTTTTCGCTTACATTATTTTGTAACACTTAACGTTTCAGATCAAGGTATAGAGGATCGTTGTAAGCAATTGTCAGTGCAACAACAGGTCAAATTCTGAGCGGGATTTGATGTGTTTTACATCTGCCTATATCGTTTTTATATACATACATTTGTTGGCAGACTAGGAGTTACTTACTGAGTCATCAACAACAAATGACCGTTAATATTGTAACAAAGCATAATAGCGTTATGCGATGTAAAGTTTACACAAATATTAATAGTGCTCTGTTAAAAGGGTATTACATTGTTGTATTTGAAGAAACCAATGAAACAACATTTTAAGTCGATAACTTTTTCAAGCTTACCGGCACACCCTTTGAAAATATTGCCAATACTTCCCACGAAAAATCGATACATTTAATTCATTTTGATAGGTAATACATTCCTAGAAAATGTTTGTTTGAGCACCACAGTAGACTCAATAGTAGCAATGTCATCTATTCTCCCTAAAGATTTTTTAACAAAACCTTCATAGTCTTCTAAGTCTTCGGCAATAATTTTCAGTAAATAATCATATGCGCCTGTTACCACAGAGCACTCTAACACCTGATCTAAGCTTGCAACCGTCTGTTCAAATTGTGTTGCTAATTTATCTGAGTTAGCACTTAATCTTACAAAGGCATAAACCAAGACGTTCAAGTTAAATGCTTGTCGGTTAAGCGTTGCTTGATAACCTTCTATCACACCCGCTTGTTCCAATTTTTTTACTCGTCTCAAACAGGGTGTATCAGACAAGTTCACTTCTTGAGCCAAATCGGACATAGATATGCGGCCATTGCGTTGCAATATTTCAACAATTAACCTGTCTTTTTTATCTAAAATCACTATATATCTACATTTAATGGGTGAAATTTTTTAATATATTAGCATTTTTAATTGAAATTCACTATTAAGCTGATTTTTATCATCGAGTTTTAGCGAATTACTGCTTTATGATCCTGCTAGTCTAGAACCTTGATACATCAATAAGTTTATTCTCAATTCAGGATAAAAACGTGACCGCACATTCCCAAGCATTTGACCGATGGATTAGAAGCGACTTTTGTGATTTAAACACAGAGTTAGAGCAGCTTTATTGGCAACAAGAAGATAAGGCCAACGTGGTTAATGTAGGTGACAAGCTAAAACAACAACTTGAAAGCGAGGGGCGTCGTTTAATACTGCCATTGCTGAATGAAGGCAATACGGACAATGGGTTTGATAATGCCTTTGATTTATTGGGAAATGTTGGCCTGTATATGGGGGCATGTAGACGCCATGAAATCACTGAACCTTCTAGAGAACAATCGTCTCCTTTGATAGAAGCGTCCGCCCTAGCGATGCATATTGGTGCGTCAATTGGTGTGACACCACGATTTGCCACTGCCCATTTAACCACACATAACAAAGCCCTTAACGGACGTTACAAGCGGTTTACGCATTTAGATGATGAAAAGGTATTCATCGATTACAACACTAAAGCTATTCTGGCCTATAAGCGCGCCGCGGATGCATTGATTAAAATCCAACCTCTGGGTATTTCCCATCCAATGACTGCTGACTTGTTACAGCTGGCTAAGCAGGGCTTGAAGGACGTTATTGAGTCCAACAAATCATTATTTCAAAAACTTGATACCGGTCGATTTTTTAATTGTGTACGACCTTATTACAAGCCATATCGAGTAGGCAAAGAAGTCTATCGTGGGGCGAATGCTGGGGATTTTGCCGGTATTAATGTTATCGATCTGCAGCTTGGATTGTGTTTTGCCAATGAACCTTCGTATTCACAAATGTTAGTTGACAAATTTTTGTACATGATGCCCGAAGATCAATTAATTCTTCGTGAATGTATGCGCAGCACCAGCTTAATGGAGGACTTTTTAGAGGCGCACTCTTTGGGTGTTCATCATGGTCACCCACAACAGTGGTATCAACAAAACTTGGGGTTGTTTTTAGACGTATGTAAACTTCATGGCACTACGGCAATACAGCACCATAATCAATTGGTTGAGCGATACATCACAAAACCATCAGCTGGTATTGCACAACAGCATATGCAGAAACTTACCGCCAGTGGTCCACCGTTGCATGAATTATTAGGCACGTTGCAAAAGTTACGAGATAGACGTGCTGCCCACCAACGTGATGATATTCGAACTCGTTATGCTGATATAGAAGCTTTAAAAAGTAGTCTTGCTGAGGGATGAACATGAGCCAGTACAAAAAAGATTTTTTGTTAGCTGATAGTAACTACCTATTAAATCATTCGGTAGGGCGACCATTAAAAACCACTGAGAAAGCCTTCAAAGATAGTTTTTTCTCTCCATGGCAAAACTCTGGAAAAGAACCTTGGGCGCATTGGTTAGAGGTGATCAATGATTTTCAATTAGCATTGAGTTCATTATTTAATGCACCGGCTGAAGAGTTTTGTCCGCAGGTTAATTTATCGAGCAGCCTTACAAAAGTAGTCATGTCCCTTGCTTCATTAAATAAACAGAATGTGGTTATTTTAATGAGCGAAACTGATTTTCCTAGCATGGGTTTTGCGCTGCAAAAATCCTTACCTAAAAGTACTGAAATCCGTTTCATCAACAAACATTTAGACATCACTGATGCCAATATTTGGCAGCAACACTTAACGACAGATATTGATCTAGTATTTGTATCGAGTGCTTACTCCAATACTGGCCAATTGGCTCCCGTTCGCGAGATAACATCATGGGCTAAGGAGCAAGGCATCATTTCAGTGTTAGACATTGCACAATCTGCTGGTGTGATCCCAATAAATTTGCAAGATGTTAGGCCTGATTTCATGATTGGCTCAAGTGTAAAATGGTTATGCGGTGGACCAGGCGCTGCTTATTTATGGGTCAACCCAGATATAATCGAGCATTGCCAACCAAAAGATGTGGGATGGTTTTCTCATGAAAACCCATTTGAATTTGATATTCACCACTTTAACTATAATCAATCTGCCATGAAATTTTGGGGGGGGACACCATCTATTGCACCCTTCGCCCTAGCCTGTCATTCAATTCACTACTTTGTCATGTTAGGTATTCACCAAGTTAGAAAACACAACCAAGGGATGATCGATTTACTTGTAGATGAATTTGAGACTGAAATAATGTCACCGTTACATGCTGAAACACGCAGTGGTACCGTGATTTTAGATTTTAAAAATAAACAAACGGTTATTATGCAAGCACTAAGTCATACCAATATAAGCGTTGATGCTCGCCATTTAGGCATGCGAGTTTCTGCACATATTTATAATGACACTGATGATATCCAACAATTTATTGATGTTGTTAAACAAAACTACTAATTGATTATTCAGTACACCTGTTATCGTTTCATAATCATTCTTATTGTTATATCCATGTCACCTCTGCGGAAGATACACAAGTAAATATTAATGAGCTAAGCATAGAATTATCAACTGCTACGCGGAGCTGCATCTTGGTGGTATGGGTAACACCCTAGGTTGAAAGCAACTTTGTATTTTGAAAAGCACCCCATGACTGCTTATTTATCCAAAATTGTGCGATTTTCAGAGTCTATAAACATGATAAATCAGAGGCAGAGACGCATTTGATTCAATCAGTCATTGTGCGTGTGTATTTCAATCAAAACAAATAATGAACTGGATGACCTTTTACTTTACAATCCTCGGCCTAATTTTTAGGTGACGAATGGCGGATATGGCAGCAATAGGTATAGATTATGGGACTTCGAATTCCGAAGTGGTGTATTTTGATGGTCAGCAGCATCATTTTGTTAAACTCGATCCTAGTCTAGAAGCAGCAAACAAAATTCGGTCTTCGGTTTTTATCTATTATAAAGACGAGTTGCCTACACCTCCTATCCCCATGATTGAAGCGAAAATCGCGCAAATAAAGCGTGCTATTTCTGATAAAATTGATAAAGCCAAAGACGGATATTACGAGGCTTCAGAACCAAGAGAGCAACGTATTCACAGCGAAAGAATAGATGAGCTGCGCGCTGAATTACATGATGTGCCTGCTTTACAAGAGCGTGCTATCGAACTTTTGTTGGAAAACATGACGGTGCAAGACTTGCCCCTGCAACAGTTAGTTGAAACAGGTGAGTTTGCCTTTGGTGAAGAAGGATTTAAACGTTATTTGAAAACGCCTGAAAAGGGTCGGCTAATCTATTCGCCTAAAAACTTTTTAGGTGCCAGCTTAGTGGCAGGACAATATCAGGCATTTGTCGGTTTGATAGCCAGACAATTAGAATTTTTCCGTTTAAGTGCTGAGCAACAATTAGGGCAGTCTGTCGATACTGCTGTTATTGGTCGCCCTGTGCGCTTTCATGGTACGCGAGGGCTAGATGGTAACAACCAAGCTATCGATATTATGACCCAAGCGGCAAATATGGCAGGTTTTACACAAGTCGACTTCCTTGAAGAGCCCATAGCCGCAGCATACAAGATTGAACGTACTCTTGATAAACACACTAACGTGCTGGTGGTGGATATTGGTGGTGGAACTACGGATATTTGCTGCATTAAGTTGTCACCAGAAAAATTAGCAAATGTCGATCGGCAACAAGATGTTATGTCGGTAACCGGAACGCGCTTGGGTGGCATGGAATGCGATAAAAATCTGATCATAAAATCCATTGCCCCAACGATGGGACAAGGTTTATTGATGTATAACGGTTTGCCGGTGCCACCTGCTTATTTTTCTGATATGTGTGCGGTAGACGATATTCCAAAACTCAATCGATTTTTCTCAGAAGAGTACTGGTTGGATATTGCTAACACAAAATCCTTGGTTAAAGAGCCTAAATTGTTAGAGCGGTTATTAGAAGTACAAGAAGAAAAGCTCTCAGCTAGGTTAGTGAACTCATCACGCTTAGCCAAAGAATTACTGTCTTCAAAAGAAGAAATTATCTTACCATTACATTATATCGAGGAAGGCTACGACGTAAAGCTGAACGTCGTGGAACTTAAGCGCTCCATGCAATCTTGGTTAGCGAGGGTGAAGAGTTTAGTGACCGAATGTTTAGA
>CAJQKX010000848.1 GCA_905479025.1 uncultured Paraglaciecola sp. | reverse complement strand
CTTAAATAAATTCACAGATATAGAGTCACAACAAATTACTTGGCCTTGGCCCGCGCCGATAATGGGCGCTATTTTTTCGCCCACTTTAATCGGTAAATCAATCCAGCTATGGCTATTCCAACTTTTTATTAAGTCATTTCCCCATTGCTGACTAACCACCTCTGCCACTCTTGATTTGACCACTTTAGGTAACGCGCCTAATGAATTACCATCTAGGTAGATGGTGTTCGCTGGCAGGTCGAACTCTTGGCGTTTTTTAGCTAAAGGATCCGCTTTATCTAAGGTAATAATCTCATCAAAATTCATTTTACTAATCCGTTTAATTGTTGGGTCTAGGTGTTATGCACTTCAGACTTGAATCTGCCGCCTAAGAACCAGGGTGGATCCAGTCAAAATACCCCATATTTTCTAACATAATGATCTTACGCCTAAACTTGTCTAACTTAAATGCTGCTACGATATTGTCTTTATCGCCTTTTAAAATAGAGGTGTTGACGTGTAATGGCTGCTAACTCGGGTTAACCATATCGTAACCAGCGGATTTTGCTGTTTATTATCAAGCTTTATAACGTTAGTCGCCTTTTTAGCTCGCCAAAGCAAGGCGAATTGCAGAGGGTCTTCTCCATAGTCTATTTGCTGACCTGCGTGTCTAAATGGCAATGCGGTGACTTTTAGTAGGCAACATTGCTCTATACCTTTGGAAATACGATGACGAGTTGCGAAGCGATAACAGTGAGCGAGAGGATGCTCAGGGTGAATGTGAGTAACCCATTCAAAACAGTCGATTTCCTTAATGAAAAAAGCAGTGTTAAAACTAACACTGCTTCTAAACAAGCTAAACCAATAGTGAGATTAGATCATTTCAACCGCAATTGCAGTAGCTTCACCCCCACCGATGCACAATGCCGCAATACCTCTTTTCAGATTATTTTGTTTAAGGGCATGTAATAAGGTGACAATAATTCTTGCACCAGATGCGCCAATAGGATGCCCAAGGGCACAGGCCCCGCCTTTAATGTTAACCTTATCTGGGTTTAACCCTAGCTTTTTAATGGCCAACATAGTGACCATAGCAAAGGCTTCATTAATTTCGAATAAATCGACATCTTCATGAGACCAGCCCGTTTTATCAAATAATTTTTCCATGGCGCCCACTGGAGCAACGGTGAAATTCTCTGGCTCAATGGCATGGGAACTATGGGCAACAATTTTGGCTAAAGGCGTTAAACCTAAAGCTTGGGCTTTACTAGCAGACATAACCAACAAAGCAGCCGCACCATCAGAAATAGAACTTGAGTTGGCAGCAGTCACTGTTCCGCCTTTTTTAAATGCTGGGCGTAATGTCGGTATTTTCTCTGGTTTGGCTTGTATCGGGCCATCATCGCTAGCAACTAACAACTCGTCTTTACGACTTTTAACAGTAACTGGGGTGATTTCATCAGCAAACAACCCCGCATCTTGAGCACTGTTAGCCTTTTGTAAACTGGCTAAAGCAAATTCATCCATTTGTTCACGAGTTATGCCTTCAGCATCGGCTGTTGCTTGGGCAAAACATCCCATAGCTTGCCCATCGTAGGCGTTTTCCAAGCCATCAAGCATCATGTGATCTAGTACTTGTCCATGCCCCATGCGATAACCAGCACGGGCTTTTGGCAATAAATAAGGGGCATTGCTCATACTTTCCATCCCCCCCGCAACTATCGCTTGTGCCGTGCCCGCTTTGATCAAATCATGAGCCAACATAAGGGCTTTCATACCTGAGCCACACACTTTGTTAATAGTTGTTACGCCAGTGGCTAAGGGTAAACCTGCTTTTAACGAAGCTTGTCTGGCTGGAGATTGCCCTAAACCTGCTGGCAACACACAGCCCATGATCACTTCATCGATATGTGACAATACCATAGATGAGTCTAGGGTGGCTTCCATTGCAGCTTGAATAGCACTGGCCCCTATTTCTGTAGCCGTCATAGGCGACAAATTCCCCATAAACCCACCTAAAGGGGTGCGCTTTGCAGACACAATTACAATTGTATTATCAGACATGAAAACTCCTAGATTTTGCTCTATTTACTATTTTATTAGCCACTGGCGTACAGGAATTTGCACGCTTTGACTGTCATCACAATGACTGACTTAGTCAATATACGCTTTACAATATTGATTTTAAAACCATAACACTTTACATTGAGTTTTAGTTTACGTAAACGTAAACGTAAACTTTAATAACGACTACCAACAAATATGGAACATACTGACGTGAGAGAAAAATGAGTGAACAAACTTTCAGCATAGGCGAACTAGCCAAATCAATGGACATTACCCCGCGCTCTATTCGATTTTATGAAGAGCAAGGTTTATTAAGCCCAACTCGTGTTGGCCAAAACCGTATTTATATGAAAAAAGATCAGGTTCGTTTAAAACTGATTTTACGTGGTAAACGTTTAGGATTTTCCTTAGCAGAAACCAAAACCTTATTTGATCTGTACGACAGTCACCAAAATTCAAAAGTACAGCTAGAAGCAATGCTCAAAATGACCGATGAAAAACGTGCTCATATGCAACAACAATTAGAAGACATTGAAATGCTAAAGGCTGAACTAGAAGACGTTGAAGCCCGCTGCCAAGAAGAACTCAATGCCTTAACGCTCAATACCTTAAAGCAAGGACAAACCGCATGAATGCCCTCTATCCAACGTTAAATTTTGGTCTCGGTGAAGATATCGATATGTTGCGTGACCATGTATATAACTTCGCCCAAGGTGAAATCGCTCCCTTAGCCGACAAGGCAGACAAAAATAATAGTTTTCCTAATGAGTTATGGCCAAAACTAGGTGCAATGGGGCTGTTAGGCGTGACGGTTGGTGAACAATACGGCGGTTCTGATATGGGCTATTTGGCCCACGTTATTGCAATGGAAGAAGTCAGCCGTGCTTCAGCAGGTATGGGGTTAAGTTACGGCGCACATTCAAATTTATGTGTTAATCAAATCCACAAAAACGGCAGCGATGCACAGAAACACACCTACTTACCCAAGTTAGTCAGCGGTGAACATATCGGCGCCTTAGCGATGAGTGAGCCAAACGCAGGTTCAGATGTTGTTAGCATGAAACTGCGTGCTGACAAACGCGGCGATGTGTATGTGTTAAATGGCAGCAAAATGTGGATCACCAATGGTCCTGATGCGCATACCTTCGTAGTGTATGCCAAAACCGATGTATCTGCAGGTGCCAAAGGCATGACCGCATTTATCGTTGAACGCGGTACGCCAGGATTTACCCAAGCGCAGAAGTTGGACAAATTAGGGATGCGCTCGTCCAATACCTGCGAACTGGTTTTTCAAGACTGTGAGGTGCCACAAGAAAACATACTAGGCCAAGAAGGCAGTGGCGCAAGAGTGTTGATGAGTGGTTTGGATTACGAACGTGTCGTTCTATCCGGAGGACCGCTGGGTATCATGCAAGCGTGTATGGACTTAGTCGTGCCTTATATCCATGACCGTAAACAGTTTGGACAATCGATTGGTGAGTTTCAATTGGTTCAAGGCAAAGTAGCTGATATGTACACCCAAATGAACGCTGCAAGAGCTAATGTTTATACCGTGGCACGTTCATGTGACAGAGGTGAGACCACCCGTAAAGATTCAGCAGGCGCAATCCTTTATTCTGCAGAGCTGGCGACAAAAATGGCTTTAGACGCGATTCAGCTTCTAGGAGGCAATGGCTACATCAACGAATTTCCAGCGGGGCGTTTATTACGAGATGCCAAGTTGTATGAAATTGGCGCGGGGACGTCTGAAATTCGTAGAATGTTGATTGGTCGAGAGTTGTTTAAAGAGTCCGCTTAAATGGCTTATTTAAAAGCTTGTTTTAAAATCTCCTACAGCAAATAACTGGAGCAGTACTGTGCCGAAAATCATCAGTAAGCTAAATACTAAAAGCCAAGAATTTATGGTTAACGCACTTCATATGCAAGTGCAAGTAGACGACCTAAAAGATAAAATTGCGACAATCAAAAATGGCGGTGGCGACAATGCGAACCAAAGGCATATTGGTCGAGGAAAACTGCTTCCAAGGGAGAGGATCAATACCCTGCTTGACCCTGGGTCGCCATTTTTAGAATTGTCACAGTTTGCTGCATACCGAGTGTATGAAGACAATGTACCTGCAGCGGGGGTGATTGCGGGCATAGGCCGTGTATCTGGCATCGAATGTATGATAGTAGCCAACGATGCGACCGTAAAAGGGGGGAGTTATTACCCGTTAACAGTGAAAAAGCACTTACGGGCCCAAACCATAGCAGAACAAAATAATTTGCCTTGTATCTATTTAGTCGACTCAGGTGGGGCCAATTTGCCTCGTCAAGATGAAGTGTTTCCTGACAGAGAACATTTTGGCCGAATATTTTTCAATCAAGCTAACTTATCAGCGCAAAACATCCCCCAAATTGCTGTGGTAATGGGCTCATGTACCGCGGGAGGCGCTTACGTGCCGGCCATGGCTGACGAGTCTATTATTGTGAAAGACCAAGGCACCATTTTTCTTGGCGGTCCTCCTTTAGTGAAAGCGGCCACAGGTGAAGTGGTCAGTGCACAAGACTTAGGGGGGGGCGATGTGCATTGTCGTACATCAGGAGTGGTCGATCATTTAGCCAACAACGACCATCACGCATTAAAAATTGCCAGAGACGTAATCGCCAGACTAAACCGTACAAAATCAATTGAACTTGATGTGCGCGAGCCTGTTGAGCCAGCTTATGCAAATGACGAAATTTATGGGGTTATCCCAAAAGATAAACGCCAACCCTATGATGTGAGAGAAGTGATTACACGCGTGGTAGATGGCTCAGAATTTGATGAATTCAAAGCGTTGTATGGTCAAACATTGATCTGTGGTTTTGCCAGGATTTTTGGTTACCCGGTGGGCATTGTCGCCAACAACGGTATTTTATTTTCAGAGTCGGCACAAAAAGGCGCACATTTTATTGAGCTCTGCGCACAGCGTAAAATCCCCTTAGTATTTCTACAGAACATTACTGGTTTTATGGTGGGCAAACAATACGAAGCAGGCGGCATAGCAAAACATGGCGCAAAAATGGTGACCGCTGTAGCGTGCGCTAAAGTACCTAAATTTACCATTTTGATTGGGGGGAGTTTTGGTGCAGGTAATTACGGCATGTGTGGCCGCGCCTATGATCCACGTTTTATGTTTATGTGGCCTAATGCCCGTATATCTGTGATGGGCGGTGAACAAGCAGCCGGTGTACTGGCGCAAGTCAAACGCGAACAAAAAGAGCGAAGCAATGAGCAATGGAGTGCAGAACAAGAAACACAGTTCAAACAACCCATTATTGATACCTACGAAACCCAAGGTCATCCATATTATGCTTCAGCGCGTTTGTGGGACGACGGTGTAATAGATCCAGCTGACACACGTCAGGTGCTAGGCCTATGTATTTCAGCAAGTTTAAATAAACCTATAGAGGACACCCGGTTTGGCGTCTTTAGAATGTAAGGATGAGAATATAATGAATCAAACCGATAACGTTTTATTTGAAATAGATGAGAGAGGTGTCGCCACCGTCACCTTAAATCAGCCTGAGATCCATAATGCTTTTGACGATAAGTTGATCCTGCAACTAACCGACATATTTAGCCGCGTTGATCAGAATAATGATATTCGGGTCATGATATTGGCAGCAGTGGGAAAAAGCTTTAGTGCTGGCGCCGATTTAAACTGGATGCAGCGCATCGCAATGTATAGCTATGAGCAGAACTTGGCTGATGCCAATGCCTTAGCCAGGATGTTTTTCATCCTTAATACTCTTGATAAACCCACTATAGCTAAAGTGCAAGGTGCTGCTTTTGGCGGTGCCGTGGGTCTGGTTGCTTGTTGCGATATGGCCATTGGTAGCAAGTTAAGTAAGTTTTGTTTAAGTGAGGTAAAGCTTGGATTGGCCCCAGCCACCATTAGTCCATATGTGATTGATGCCATAGGCGCAAGAGTCGCTAGGCGTTATTTTACCACAGCCGAAGTATTTTCTGCGCGCCGTGCCAGACGTCTAGGCTTACTTAGTGAAGCCGTGGTAGAGGAAGAGTTAGACAGCACCATTGAGAACTTAATTGAGCATATTCTTAAAAACTCACCTGCAGCAATTCGAGCAGCCAAACAGCTTATTTTTGACGTTCAGAATAAACCTATATCTGATGCACTTTTAGCGACAACTAGTGAGAAAATTGCCGAGCTTAGGGTGTCTGACGAAGGTCAAGAAGGCCTCAATGCGTTTTTACAGAAACGCCGAGCCAACTGGATAAAAGGATAACGGAGTAAACCATGTTCACTAAATTGTTGATTGCTAATCGCGGAGAAATTAGTTGCCGCATCATCAAAACAGCTAAACGTATGGGTATATTAACCGTTGCCTTGTATTCAGATGCCGACCAACAAGCCTTACATGTAAAAATGGCTGACGAAGCATTTCATGTTGGCCCCTCTCCCTCTAAAGAGAGTTATCTGCAAGCTGAAAAAATCATTCAAATCGCCCTTAAAGTGGGTGCTGATGCAATTCATCCTGGTTATGGATTTTTATCAGAAAACGCCATCTTTGCTAATTTGTGTAAGCAACATAATATTGTCTTTGTCGGTCCTCCTGTCAGCGCTATTGAGGCTATGGGTTCAAAATCGGCAGCCAAAAATATAATGGAGCTTGCCAAGGTGCCATTAGTACCTGGATATCATGGTAACGACCAAAGTGTCGAGGGGTTAAAGTCCCATGCTGACAAAATGGGCTACCCTGTATTGCTCAAAGCGGCTGCCGGTGGGGGTGGTAAAGGCATGCGCCAAGTATGGACAAGTAGCGAATTTGACGATGCGTTAGCAGCCGCAAAACGTGAGGCGATGTCGAGCTTTAACGATGATTTGATGTTAGTCGAAAAATACCTCACCGCACCTCGTCACGTTGAAATCCAAATTTTCTGTGATAACTTTGGCGATGGCGTCTATTTGTTTGAGCGCGACTGCTCGGTACAACGTCGCCATCAAAAAATCATAGAAGAAGCCCCTGCTTTTGGCATGACCGAAGAACTACGAACCCAAATGGGCGAAGCCGCATTAAAAGCAGCAAAAGCCATCCATTACGCCGGAGCTGGCACAGTAGAGTTTTTATTAGACAGTGATGGACAATTCTATTTTATGGAAATGAATACCCGTTTACAGGTCGAACATCCCGTCACTGAAATGATCACTGGACAGGATTTAGTTGAATGGCAACTGCGAGTCGCCAACAACGAACCCTTGCCATTGCCACAAGATGCCCTAAAAATTAATGGTCATGCTTTTGAAGCAAGAATTTATGCTGAAGATCGACATAATGATTTCCTACCCGCAACCGGCCGATTATCTCTACTGCATCCACCCGTTGAATCGGGGCATGTTCGCGTAGATACGGGTGTGGTTCAAGGTGATGAAGTCTCTATCTTTTATGACCCGATGATCGCAAAATTAATTGTTTGGGACGAAAACCGAGACAAAGCCCTAGCAAGATTAACCAAAGCCTTGACCGAATATCATATTGACGGTGTCGTCACAAATATTGATTTTTTGTATAACTTAGCCAGTAGTGGTCCCTTTAAGTCTGAGCAAATTGACACTGGTTTTATAGAAAAAAATCATGACTTGTTACTGCTTAATGATAAGCAAGATATCAAGAATTTATTACCCATAGCTGTATTGTATTTGATGCTCAGTAGTCAACAAAACAGCGCGTCAAATGTTCAAGACCCATATTCACCTTGGTCGTCGAGTAATGCGTGGCGAGCGAATGAGCAACACCTCCAAAACCTAGAATTAATGGTTGGCGACAACACTTTTTCAGTACAAGTGAGTCAATCAGGAGCCGTTAGTCACTCAGGAGCCTTCAGCCAATCAAAAGCCTTCAGCCAATCAAAAACTGGCAGCCAAAGTGTGTTTCATATCAACGTCGACCAGCAAGACTATCAGTGCGCAGGTGTGATTGAAAAAAACCAGCTCATATCCACCATCAATGGTCACAAAACACTCGCCATTGTTAACGCCCATCAAGATGGCCACTCGGTATTTTGTCATGGTAAGGTCATCCGATTTAAATCATTACAGGCTGATATAGGTAATACCCAAGACAATAATGCCGACGCGGGATTTATCGCGCCTATGAACGGCACCGTGGTCGCTATTTTAGTCGAACCAGGTGAGCAAGTTAAACTAGGTCAAACCTTAATGGTGATGGAAGCCATGAAAATGGAACACAGTCTAAAAGCCCCTGCCACTGGTAGCGTCAGTGAATTTTATTTTAAAACAGGTGAGTTGGTAGATGGCGGTGCCGAATTACTGACTTTTCAAACTGTTCAAGTTATACAACCCAAAAAAACTAACAAAGAGTCATCTAAGAATGTTACCTAAGTCGGTCAAAATAGTCGAAGTAGGCCCAAGAGACGGTTTACAAAATGAGCAAGGTTTAGTGTCCTTAGCGGCCAAGGTTGCATTAGTCGAACAATTAGCTGCAGCAGGTTGTAGTGTGATAGAAACCGGAAGTTTTGTATCACCTAAGTGGGTCCCACAAATGGCTGACAGTGCTGCTGTGTTCCAGCACATTAAACGACAACATAATGTACGGTACACAGCGCTCACTCCTAATTTACAAGGTATGGAGGCAGCCATCGAGGCAAAAGCTGACGAAGTGGCTATTTTTGGTGCCGCGTCAGAGGCCTTTTCGCAAAAAAATATTAATTGTTCTATCGCCGAAAGCCTTGAGCGCTTTTTACCAGTGATAGAGCTGGCGCAGAAGCATCAACTTCCTGTTCGGGGTTATGTATCTTGTGTATTGGGTTGTCCTTATGAAGGCTATATTGCCCCTCAAAAAGTGGTAGAGGTTAGTCAACTGTTAATCGAGATGGGCTGCTATGAAGTGTCCTTAGGCGATACCATCGGTGCAGGGACGCCAGTAAAAACACAACAAATGTTAGATGCCGTTTTAAACCATATCCCAGAAGATAAACTAGCCATACATTTTCATGACACCTTCGGCCAAGCATTGGCTAATATATTGGTTGCCCTGCAACAGGGTATATCAGTGATAGATAGTGCGGTATCAGGTTTAGGTGGCTGCCCTTATGCAAAAGGTGCCTCTGGCAATGTCGCCACAGAAGATTTAATCTATATGCTCGATGGTATGAATATCGAAACAGGTATCAATCTTAATCAGCTGACTCAGGCAGGATTAACAATGATGCAAGCCTTAGGTAGACAATCGAACTCCAAAGTAGCTCGAGCAATAACAGCAGAAGGATAATTTTTTGACTGAACAAAACACATCTCGCCCCACACTACCGGCTAATGTCAGAGTGATGATTGCACTAACCGCATCGCCCACAATAATAGTTGTGGGTATGTTACTTTACACACTTTTTTTTGATGGATGGCAAAGTATTTCCATCAGTATGATCATCTTTTCAATGTTATGCATACTAGCTTATTACGTTGTTATCAGTGGTCATCCGCCTCGCTTTGCCATCAAAAAACGCGATTAAGTGATAAAGTAGCACGTGTTTGAAAAGTCATTTGGGTAGAATATATTGATATTCTTTAGTTACACGAACAGCAGTAAGGTGGGTTGAATGGAATTTTTTACTTGGGACGTAAATCCAGTATTAATTGAATTTTTGGGATTGAAAATACATTGGTATGGTGCCTTATTTGCCACAGCTATTTTAGCTGGTTTGCACGTCATGAAATGGATTTTCCGACAAGAAAAAATAAAACTGGAATTACTTGATTCACTTTTGATGTATTGTGTTTTCGGCATTATTGTGGGTGCTAGACTTGGTCATTGTTTATTCTATGACCCAGGGTTTTACTTTAGTAACCCACTGAAAATACTCGCTATATGGGAGGGAGGTCTTGCCAGCCATGGGGGTGGTTTAGGTGTGATCATTGCGGTATATTTTTTCCAAAGAAAACATAAAGTTAAATATTTGTGGTTATTAGACAGACTCGCTATTGCGACCGCATTGTTTGGCTTCTTTGTGCGTTTTGCTAATTTTATGAATTCTGAAATTATTGGTATTCAGACTGATGTACCTTGGGCCGTGGTATTTGCGCGTATTGACCTACTGCCTCGGCACCCAGCCCAGCTTTATGAGTCATTATCTTACTTGAGCATATTTATAGCATTGATATTGTTATACCGCTTTTCAAATATCAAAAAGCAATCAGGTGCACTATTTGGTGGTTTTTTATGTTTAGTATTTACCGCTAGATATCTCATCGAATTTGTAAAAGTCAAACAAGCCGCTTACGCCTCAGATACGCTCATAAACACGGGACAACTACTAAGTATTCCTTTTTTTGTTGTCGGTATTTATTTGTTATTTAATGCATGGAAAAAAAGCCGCGCTTAACCAATTTTTTACATAATAAAAGTGCCATCTGCATCTAAGGTTTTAGATTGCTGAATGGCATTTCACTTCTAATACTTTGGTATACATCTATTAGCATCGTGGTTTCAGTGGCCTATAGTTCGCTTTTCTGAGCACTTTAGCGATATCGATGTGTGAAATTGATTGGGCTCAGCTTGCTGCGTTAATTATCTACTGATAGTGGTTAGTTAAGATGCTTAATTATCCAGTAAAGGGGGCAAATGAATGGTCCTGTATTTTTGGCTGTAGAACTTTTTATATATTGCGCCTGCCCTCCATATCAGTGATCTAACATGATCAAACGACTTGCTAGGTGCGTGGCAATTTCATGTCCAAAAGTGTGGCGCACGATATCCATGTCAAAAGCCAAAAGTGTGGCGCTGTATGCAGAAAACTTATATTTTGATTATGAGTACATCATCAACTCATTTAACAGCTAGTCTAATTCCTGCTGCTGAATTAACATTACCCTTTCAAACAGACCATGTTTGATACCACCTCTATATTTACGAGCGATAAAGCTAAAATTTTAACTGCACCAACCAATTCAAACATGGCGATTTAATCGAAGACCAAATAAGTAATTTTAGGCAAGGTTTTTCCTTAACTGGATCTAATCTATTATTGTCTAAAATTAATATTTCCACCAAAAAAAATTTTATTTGCTCCCTCAAATAGTCCTGATTGAATTTACTTAGCTGTCGTGTAAACTCGATTATGTCTTGATGAAAATTAAAGACAAATAAAGTAATGTTAACCTACAGGAGAAGGGATTTATGGCGAACCAAGCGTCTCGTTATATCAGTAATTTAACACGTGATACCTACGCACTCATTTTAGCTGGAGGAAGAGGCTCAAGACTTTATGAATTGACTAATTGGCGAGCAAAACCTGCATTATATTTTGGCGGTAAGTTTCGTATTATCGACTTTCCATTATCCAATTGTATTAATTCAGGGATCCGCAATGTGGGGGTGGTCACCCAATACAAG
>CAJQKX010000847.1 GCA_905479025.1 uncultured Paraglaciecola sp. | reverse complement strand
TCGATAACGTCAAGGCTCTTGACATTCGGTGATATCAGAGATGTCATGAAGCCAACTTCGCACCCTAATTCCATGGCCACTCCACCTGGCTCCATGAACTCAAGGGCTTTTGCTATATCGATATTTCGTTGGTATCTTAAGAAAGGGGACTGTTCCGAGGTGATATAATCTTCGTACAGGCCTTCAACAAAGCTTAATTCACTTTCAACTTCGCTCTGATTTTTCATGATCTTTAATCCTGAGGTTATTACTAATGGCTTTGACTCTTTTAGCGTACTTAACCCTAAAATATTAGATTGTATAAACTAGAGCATTAGCCAAGGGTAGGGTAAAGATCTCTGGCTCACGAGATCTATTCGAATACTGTTTCAAACAACTCCGCTCCTACAACCACTCTATTCAAATCGAAATCTATGCTCGGCCTTTTTTGCAGACTAGGAAAATACTTGAACAAAGGTCCGGGTAGACATGACCTAATTTGTAGCAACCATCCAAATACTCTTTAGAAATTATATCTGTTTGAAGAAGCCGATCCCATTGAAAGTTCGCAAGAGCCTTGAAAAAAATACCAGAACGATGAATGACCTCAAGACCAGCCGAAACAGCATCTCTTTCAAGGGTATCTAAACTATAAGTAACATGATGTCCATGCTCTTCTTCTGCTGGGGTTACTGCTGAGTTGTGAGTTACAAGACCCATTTTCACAGCAATTTGACGAGACGGCGCATTAGCATTAGGGCACACAAGCAAGAAAAGACCATCATCTGCTAACCACTCATTATTGATCCTCCTGAGAACAGAAACCGGGTCATCCAAATGCTCAAGAACATGGGTCATCACAATATTATCGTATTTTTCCTTTAATTCTATCGCCTCAAAAGTGGAGTGAATAATCCTAACTTTTTCACCTAGCAAAGATGTCGCTTTAGAAACTGCCTCTCCCGATGCCTCCAAACATGTCACGTCTTTACATTCCTCGACTAACAGCTTTGTAAAATTTCCATAATGACTGCCTAATTCGAGCATTTTTTCCCCACGCAAAAAAGGCTTAAATGACTGAATCATGTAAGGGTGCATTACATCGTAATCAAATCCGTAAAAATACTGTCTTCCTTCATTATCTTTTAATTCCGCATCGTAATCTCGCATTACTTTTCTCCCTTGTTGAGTTGATACCCATACATATAAAAAAACCTAACCTTTAAATTTTGCCAAACCAAAACCTAGCTTACCAAACTCATTACCGTTATAGGCACAATAAAGACTGCCGTTAAAAACAAACAAATTTGGATAACACTGCATGGACTCATCCCAGTTAGTTCGCTCCGATATCGAAGCAATAAATGAGTCATCTCTATCCCATTGTTTTAAATCATAGGAGGAGGCATATCCTAGTTTGTATGATTTGTCACCTCCACTTCTAAAATCAAACATATCTCTAAAACAAAATGCCATATGATATTTACCTCTAAAGAAAACAACCGAGGGTAACGCCTGACATTCCAAATCATCTGTTGCAGAAACTATATATTTACCATTGCGAGACCAGTTGAACCCATCTACAGATTCCGCTTGAGCTATCCGATATCTACGTTGAGGATCTTTATTGCTCCCGAGAGAAACCCATTTATCACCAAATATATACCACATGATAAATCTGTTTTCGTACTTTCTAACAAAAGCATCCCCCACTAAAAATGGTTCGTTGATCGAACTAGTCATCACTGGTCCTTGAGAGACTCGCTCGAATTCAAGGCCGTCATCGCTAATAGCAACCCCAATGGACATCTCAATATCAACACTTGTTCTACGCGACCAACCAGTGGTGTAGGCTAAAAACTTTTTATTATCTACAAGAGGGCTAAACGGAAAAATTCCATGCTCATCAAACGAGCCGAGTAAACCCTCTCTAAGAATCGGAGCCGCTGAAAAGTCGATGACTTTCGAAAAATCATCGTCAAAGCGCACCCAATAAGGCAGCGATACCCATTTACCAACTGAATCTCTTAACTGAGATGTGAAGAAAAAAGTCGGCTGCTCATTAACGAGAAGAAATTGTGGGGATTTAGCAAATTCGAGCCTATCATCAATTTTCTTCAAGTCAAAAGTGGAAAATACCTGCCCCATAGTTTTCCACATATTAAATTAATCCATTTAACTCAACAGCGCCAAACCCAGTTTTCCCGTTGCCATTTCCTCCGTAAAACATCAAACATTTTGACCCTAAATCAAGAACATTAGGATAAGCGACCATTTCTGAATCCCATCCGGTAACGCCTGGCTGCAAACCTTCTGTTACGGAATCGTCTCTCTTCCAATCAGTAAGATTTGATGAAGTTGCGTAACCAATTCGATAGGTATTGTCTGGGTTATTACGGAAATCTAAAGCCTGTCGGTAACAAAAAAACATATGATATTTACTATTTTTAAAAATTACGTCACCGCATGCCTGAGCTTCATCCGGCCCTAGCCTATCGGAAATAATGTCTCTTCCAAGTCTAGTCCAATCTTTAAGGTTTTCCGAAAAGGCTATTCTTAATTTGTAAAGAATTTCAGGTTTACCATCGCCATCAGTAATCCATTTATGGCCTGCAGTATATGTCATGACATATTTATTATCGTAAAATCGTAGCTTTGGTGACGTTATTATATAAGGCTCATCAAGAAATGGGGCTAGCACCGGCCCAGGCCCAAATTTCTCAAAAGA
>CAJQKX010000846.1 GCA_905479025.1 uncultured Paraglaciecola sp. | reverse complement strand
TATTAAAACTGGCTGGGGTAGCTGGACCTGAACCAACGATTAGTCTCGGATCAAAACCTGTTATCTCAGCATTTTCTTCTATTAAAATTGGCTGGGGTAACTGGACTTGAACCAACGATTAGTCGCGGATCAAAACCTGTTATCTCAGCACTTGCTTACACTAAATTGGCTGGGGTAACTGGACTTGAACCAACGATTAGTCGCGGATCAAAACTTGTTATCTCAGCACTTGCTTCTATTAAAATTGGCTGGGGTAGCTGGACTTGAACCAACGAATGACGGGATCAAAACCCGTTGCCTTACCACTTGGCTATACCCCATTAAAACTAGTAAATTGTGCTTGTATTTGACTATGTAAAAGGGATGTATTCACACCACTCGCAACAAAACTGCTGCTACCTTGTGGTAATAAAGTTTGAACATTTAACGCTTCCTGACGTTCATCAAACATTGCAAATACACATGAGCCTGTACCAGTCATTCTTGAAGGCGCGTATTCTAACAACCAGTGTAATGCTTTTGCAACATTCGGATCGCGTTCACAAACCAATTCTTGGCAATCATTGTGAGTATTTGTAAAACTATAATCACAAAAGTTAATTTTTGGAGTATTTCTGGGTAGATTTGGCAAGGAAAAGATATCAGCTGTGGATATATGGCTATCGGGAAATAATACTAAATATGTTTTTGTTGGGAGACTCACCTGCTGCAATTTTTCACCTACACCCTCAGCAAAAGCAGTTTTTCCATGAATAAAAATAGGTACATCTGCTCCAAGAGTTAAGCCTAGTGTGGCCAACTTGATCTGAGATAAATGGCAACCCCAAAGTTTATTTAGCACCAGCAGTGTCGTTGCCGCATTCGACGAACCTCCACCTATACCTCCGCCCATGGGCAGACATTTTCTAAGATGGATGTTACAACCAAGACCTTTAGCAGCTGGCAAGCTTTGTTTTAATAATCGCGCCGCTTTAATAATTAAATTATCATCATCAGCGACACCGGCTATGGGGTCCGCTAAGGTGATTTTATCAGAGGTATTAATATCGAAGGCTAGCTCATCACCATAGTCGAGGATTTGAAATAAACTTTGTAATTGATGGTAACCATTTTCGTATCGGCCATTGATGTGTAAAAATAAATTAAGTTTTGCTGGGCTTGACCACCAGTTCAAGGAGGGCTTATTCATATAATTCCCATTTATTTACTCGGATTAACAGTTCACTATTGTTGAGTTTATTTTTTAACACCACCTTGTGGGGTAACCGAATATCAACTACCAATTTATAGTCATCATAATTAATTAACCAGTTTTCGCAATTATTGCAGATAGGCTGCAATTGGCTGACCCAGCCTTGTTCACTAGTTAGTACCTTATCGTTTTTCTGATGTTGCCCTTTTATCCAAAAGCGTAATTTTTCTAATGGTATCTGCCAACCGGTGACATGCCAAATTAAATCACTAGGGTTAGAATCTTGATAAGTCTCACCATTTGCTACCAACGTGACGCCCTTTTCATTGCCTTTCATATTCAGCAGTGATGTACCGATGATAGAAGTCATGTTGAGCTGGAATTGTTGTTGCCTTTGTTGCCACCTAAAGTTAGCACTTTGTTTTTTTTCTGGACCCTTAAAACCAAGCTTTCCCTTTATTAACCAATGTTCTTGTTGTTTTAAGGACAACTGGTGAACAGATGAATTCAAACTAAGTATTGGCTTTGGGGGAGTCGCACAACCAGCTAGAAAAAGAATAAGGGTAAGGACAGATAAAGTTTGTTTTCTACAGAGGCGGCTAATTAACACAGTTTGAATAACGCTCTTTAAATCAAAATTAGATTGATGCAATAGGAACATACAAGTGACATTGCTTTCAATAGTTTTACCTTTTGCGTACAATGCTGTCATCAAATAATCCTAACCTTTATTGTAGTTTATCTAATCATTCCATGACCCTAATTGCTTTTGGTATTAATCATAAAACTGCTCCGATTGAATTGCGTGAAAAAATAGCGTTTTCACCTGATGCAATTGTGCAGGCTCTAGCCTCTTTGCGGCAAAAAACTGGCGCGACAGAGTCTGTGATTTTGTCAACCTGCAATAGAACTGAAGTTTATGCGCAGCTTGATGATAAACAGATAAATACAATTTCTACTTGGTTAGCTGATTTTCATGGCGTGCAACCAAAAGAATTACAAGATAACAGTTACCTTCATGCTGAACATCAGGCCGCCATTCACATTATGCGCGTGGCCTGTGGACTAGACTCAATGATGTTAGGCGAGCCACAGATCTTAGGGCAAGTGAAACAAGCCTTTACTGAAGCCAAAAATTCTGGGGTGATTAAGGGAGATTTTGAACGACTGTTTCAGCATACTTTCTCGGTTGCAAAAAGGGTGCGCACTGAAACAGATATTGGTGCTAATGCAGTGTCTGTCGCATATGCTTCGGTGCAATTAGCTAAACATATATTTTCATCGCTGGAACAAAGTAGGGTGCTATTGATTGGTGCTGGCGAGACCATCGAACTAGTGGCTAAACATTTATTTGAACAAAATGTTAAATCATTAACTGTTGCCAACCGCACCATAGCAAGAGCTCAAGCCATCGCAGAACCATTAAATGCAACAGTTTTGACATTGGCGCAAATCCCACAACACTTAAAAGATGCTGATATCGTGATCAGTTCAACTGCCAGTCAATTACCAATTTTAGGCAAAGGCTTAGTACAAAATGCATTAAAGGAACGTAAACATAAGCCAATGTTTTTAGTCGATTTAGCTGTACCTCGTGATATTGAAGCAGAGGTAGGCGAACTGGACGATGCCTATTTATACACAGTGGATGATTTACAACAAATAGTAGAAAAAAACCTAGCCAATCGACAAGATGCAGCAGCTGTTGCAGATGAAATGGTGGTGCAGCAAGTACAACAATTTATGCGTTGGCAACAAAGTCAAACCTCGATTGATGTATTAAAAGGGTTTCGAGATCAAAGTGAGTTACAGCGTGATGCCTTAGTTAGTAAAGCACTAAATCAGCTTGCAGACGGCAAAGAAGCTGAACAAGTAATAATCGAACTCGCCAATAAATTAACCAATAGTCTTATTCATGCACCTACCAAAGCTTTAAAAAATGCGGCAAGTGAACAAAATTCACAGCAGCTTGAATTACTCATGGATGCATTAGATCTAAAAAAATCAGATAATTAGCGGCTAATGTAGTCCGCCTACGGAAATAAAATGAAAGAATCGGTTCAACGAAAACTAGAAGTATTGGATGAGCGGTATGAAGAGGTACAAGCCTTATTGAGTGAAGCTGAAGTCATTGCTGATCAAGATAGATATAGAGGCCTTACTAAAGAATACTCACAATTAGAAGGTGTAGTGAAGTGTTTTCGTGATTATCAGGGGGCTCAGAAAGACTTTGAATCTGCCCAAGAAATGATGCAAGAAGACGACGCAGAAATGCGTGAAATGGCACAAGAAGAATATAAATCAGCCAAACAAAGTATCGAAGAGTTTACTCAAGAACTACAAGTATTATTGCTGCCAAAAGATCCTAACGATGAAAGTAATTGTTTTGTTGAGATACGTGCTGGTGCAGGGGGCGACGAAGCCGCTATTTTTGCTGGTGACTTATTCCGTATGTATAGTCGTTATGCCGAAAAACAAGGCTGGAAAGTTGAACTCGTCACGGCTAACGAAGGTGATCATGGTGGGTACAAAGTCGTGATTGCAAATGTTTTAGGCGGGGGCTCCTATGGTATTATGAAATTTGAGTCAGGCGGGCATCGCGTGCAACGTGTACCTGATACTGAGTCACAAGGGCGCATTCATACTTCAGCTTGTACAGTAGTCGTTATGCCTGAAATACCTGAGTCAGAAGCTATTGAAATCAATAAAGCTGATTTGAAAATTGACACCTTTAGAGCATCTGGTGCAGGTGGTCAGCACGTCAATAAAACTGACTCTGCTATCCGTATTACCCACAATCCTTCGGGTATAGTAGTCGAGTGTCAGGATGAGCGTTCTCAGCACAAAAATCGTGCGAAAGCGATGGCTATATTGCAGTCCAGATTAACTCAATTAGAAGAAGATAAACGCCAAGCGGAAGAAACGTCTACTCGGAGAAACCTTGTAGCCAGTGGTGATCGTTCAGAGCGTATTCGTACTTATAATTTCCCTCAAGGACGTGTTACCGATCATCGTATTAATTTAACCTTATACTGTTTAGACGATGTCATCGCTGGTGAACTCAATGCGGTATTAGAGCCAATTAGACAAGAACATCAAGCCGATTTGTTATCTTCACTTTCTGACGAATAGGTTACATTGGATAATTTTTTATTCACCATTGCCCAAGCATTGTCTTGGGCTAGAGATGAACTTTATTCTCATAATATAAGTGATGACGGCCTGTATGATTCATCTGCGATTGACAGCAAGGTATTGTTATCAGTCTGTTTGCAGCGTGAAGTAGTTTACTTGCACACTTGGCCTGAAAAATTGTTAAATAAATTACAGATGAAATTATTTAAAGAGTACATTTCGCAACGATCTTTAGGCCATCCAGTAGCACATATTATTGGCTATAGAGATTTTTGGTCATTGCGACTCAAAGTTTCTCCCACAACTTTGATCCCGAGACCTGAAACCGAAATTTTGGTTGAAATTGCTCTAAACCTTAACTTAACTGAACATTCTAAAGCATTGGATTTAGGGACTGGCACGGGTGCTATCGCATTGGCGTTAGCAAGTGAAAACCCCAATTGGTTGGTAACAGGTTTAGATAAAAGCTCACCGGCGGTTACGTTAGCCAAAGATAACGCTCTCTTACATAAATTAGAACGGGTCAAATTTATTCAAAGTGATTGGTTTTCTGCTGTAGAGGATAGAAAATTTGATCTTATCGTGACGAATCCGCCTTATATTGAAGACAACAATCGCTATTTACAGCAAGGTGATGTGCGTTTTGAGCCCAAGAGTGCATTAACATCGGGTATCGATGGCCTTGATGACATACGTTCAATTGTTTCTCAAAGTAAGCATTTTCTGACTGATAACGGCTGGTTATTGATTGAACATGGTTATAAGCAAAGTCGTCAAGTGACAGATATTTTGAGAGCGCACAGTTTTAATCAAATCCGAAGCGAACGTGATCTGAATGGCTTACCTCGCGTTACCATGGGATGCAATGCGCTGTAAATTTTGTTTTATATGAGTATTTTTCTGTCATTTGTGTTGTTGTCATCAACAATAGTTAAGTTATCAACCGGTTTTAGCTGACTACTTCAAACTTTATGTTCTTATTAAGTTGTTGTTTTAGAGAGGGGATGTCTGATGAAATTTTATTTGCCGAAGATACAAATGATGAAATTGTGTTGCAAGGCAAGGCAAGGCAAGGCAAGGCAAGGCAAGGCAAGGCAAGGCAAGAGTATTAATTGTTTATGACGAGCCTGAGGTGCATGCTGTAACCGTGTTAGCACTTAAAGATTTTGTATTCCAAGAAAAACATCTAGAGTTTATTAACACCTTTATCTGACTGCTACAGCATTAAGGGGGTGGTGTTTTAATCAATCATTGTGCAGATGCATGTGTTACTGAATTTATTAGCTTGGGTGATGTATATTCTTACGGTTACCTTAACGTTAAAATTAAGTCGTACTAGTTTCATATGAGGCTTCCGTCTCATTGGTGCGTTAAGTTGGATTGCTTATGCTGGAATCGTTGATGTGAATAAATACCCCATACTATTTAAACTACACTTCAGCCTGATATAAACACTTTTGTTTTAGCTTTTCACCTCTTTAGTGTGAATAAAATAAATATCACTGCATAGTCTGATTAAGCGTCTTCAATCAAATTTTTGAACGTATTGGTAAATTACTGGAACAACAAGTTGTTAGCATTTGACAGTGTCATCTATTGTGTTGACCTCTTTATACAAAGCTGAGATTGTACTAATTAACAGCAATTTAGATTTATTTATGATTTTACTGCTCATTACGGTAAAGGTTACCCCACTTAAACCGATAAAAAGAAGTGTGTATATTTATTGGGGTAAAACATGTGAAAGAGATAAAGCAGGCTATCGCTAAGCGGGACTATCTGATGGCCAGTTTACAGTTAGCTAGGGTGTTTCAGCCTGACGTTTTTCAACCAGATGACTACCAACGCAAGGTAGACTTGTGGATTGAAGAAGCAAAAGCATTTATCGGTTCGACCGATACTACTCCATAAATTTTAAACGTTTTATTCATTTTTTTTATGTGAAACTCGCTTTTAGTGGTGATGAAAAAAATTATTTTTCTTGTCAATATAGTTTGCTAAATTATGTTCTTGATTACCGTACTGGGATCCCTGTAAGCCTTGCCATTATTTTTCAATCCATGGGGAAAATCCTGGGTTTTGATATATGTGGTGTAAATTTTCCTGGACATTTTTTGATCAAGTGTCGTTTTAGTTTTTGTCCAGACATTTATATAGATCCCTTAAATGGTAAACAGCTGAGTCGACAAGATTTGGAATCTCTATACTTTTCTATTTTACATAGAATAGAAGATGAAAAAATGCCAAAAGAAGCTTTGCACGAAGCAAGTTGTGATGAAACTATTGTTAGATTACTGCACGCTTTAAAAGCATCGCATATCAATGGTAAATTTTATTCAGAAGCGTTAGCAGCGGTAGAGTTACTCGTGAATTTGTGTCCTAACGATCCTTATGAAAGAAGAGACAGAGGGTTTTTATTACATCAGCTGGACTGCACGCAAGTAGCGATTGCAGACTATCAATATTTTATTCGTAAGTGTCCTAAAGATCCGGCCACACAGCTTCTACAAGCCCAATTACAACAACTGAGTGAACAAACCCCAGACGTTTTTCATTGAATATCATTTATCTAAGGACGTTGTAGATAGCTTGAGTTAATTGGTGAAGCTGCTGATGATCAATGATGTAAAGCAGCATAATATACACAAGCTTGGAACAATGATCTTAGCGGATAAGTTGGTGGCAATGGTGCCTCATCTTTAGACACCGGATACACTAATGCTCATTAATCTATTTTACATTGCAATCGGGTTGGTGCTCGAGCTAAGAACGTAAAAGATTTGCAAATTGCTGCATTGCATTGACAAAGGTTTGATTTGTCATCGCGAGGGCCTTTTCACCCACCACAAACTCCATGGCGCATCTGTTGGGTGATTCGTAATTCCAGAATCGGTCAGATAGCCAAATGCCCTGTTCTGTTGCAATTCTATTTCTTGCGTATGTTGCTTTATCAAAAGAAGTCTCAAGCAATATGTGAAATAAGTTTGTATGAGGAATAACAGGGTCAACTCGTAAATCAGAAATATGTTTAATCGCGCCAGCTATACCTTTTGCTTTTTCAATAAATGCAGGCATTTGTTTAATACGTTTATCAATTAAATGTAATGCATCGTATATGAGTGGCCAAGAACCAACCGAAAACCCACCTAAACGGGTCCGCCATTTTTGCGCTTCATCAATAAACTCCTGAGACCCAGCTAATACAGCACCTCCCATCGCACCAATATCTTTATAGAAGGATACATATACTGAGTCAAAGCCTGCAACAATATCAGCATAAGATCTGTTGTCGTAAAAAGGTCGGCAAGACCATAACCTAGCGCCATCCATGTGCAGCGGTATACCCAGTGTTTTGCAGCGGTTTTTGATCTTTTGCAATTCACTCCAGTTGGGTAATTTCCCACCACTATGACGTTGCGGAAGCTCGACAAAAGCACAGCCAGGATCGCCACTAATATCATCTGATGTGAGTGGCTCTCGCCATTTTCCTATTACCTTAGCAGAACATCCATGGGCATGACCATAGCCATGTTCCTCATGTAACAAAAGATGCGAAGAAGGGTGTAGCAACAATTGGTCATTATTCATTTGCTGCCCATGTATTCTAGCAGCAATACCCTGTGCCAAGACCCCAGTGGGGAACCATAAAGCGGCTTCTGTACCTAATAATTTAGCCATTTTATCTTCAAGCAGGCGTGCACCGTGGTCGTTGCCTAATTCAGCGTCAATCTCTGTGCCATTTTCCTTTTGCTCATTCAAAAAAGAAGATAAACACGACAGCGACTGTGCTGGTGTTTTATGTTGATGATAAGGAAAACCTAGATTGATAGAGCAACTTGCTTTGAGTGACATAGGCATAAAGAAATAAGTGCTTTAATGTTTAGGAAAAGAATCATAAATTTTATTATGTATCGAATGTTAGAGCAAGCTCGCATGGAAGACCTGACAATATTTAATTAAATATAATGTGTGTTTATATCTATTTTTGCTCTAGCGAATTACGAACTTCAAAGGTTAGTACTTAAACGTATCATTCAGGCATTTCAATATCAGAAACTAACAGATTAACTGAATGATCATTGGAAGCTTGTTCACCCATATATGCCAGGTTACAGGTGTGGTGAATAATGTATCTTTTAACTTTTCTGAGGGTCAGCAAGCCTTATAGCTCGCAAAAGTTAGTAATTAATAGCCGAAGATTTTAAATTATCATGATATCCATGGTTTACCTGTCAGTACATGTTTTCATTTTCTATAACCCTGAAGAGAACTTGATCTCACACAGCGTCAATATAGTTTTTTCAAACTGCCCCTCTATCAAACTAACTTCTATAAAACAAATAAAAGTTAAAAAGGGATGCTCTATGGCAATACGTTTTGCTCACTTATTTGCCCATTTTAAATGAGATAATGATTTTTCCGACAAACTATTACTCAACCACTAGTTGCCATGGTTTACGCACTCCGATTGACCTACAAAATAAGCTGGTAATTGACGAGCCATGGGGCTAGATAAATCAAGAGAGTGGACTTCGCTTTCTGCGCATCGTCGACTAAAAAAAATAATTAAGTGTTCCAATAATTTGCGGAGCGCTGAAGACGAAAATGACAAAAAAAGCCTGATGGAGGATCAGGCTTAAAACAGAACACACATAAACTATACATTCAGAAGGTAAATAACAGGATAAGTTCAACTTTTTGATCAATATTTTTCGATTATAGTTGTTCAATTGCAGACTGCGCGTTTTAAGCTTATCTGCAGGACATAAGATATTAGGCTTGTTACTAAATTGAAGAGGAAAATTGGCAAAAAAAAAGCCTGATGGAGGATCAGGCTTAAAACAGAACACACATAAACTATATGTTCAGAAGGTAGATAACAGGATAAGTTCAATTTTTTGATCAATATTAATTAATAATAGTTGTTCAATCGCAGACAGAATGTTTTAACTTCAACTGAAGAAGTATATGGGGGGCTCTTAAAGCATTATGATCCAAAAGGGTGAGGGAGTTATCTCATCGCCATAAAATAAATACTGCTTATTTTTTTCAAAAGAAATTATTCCATTATAAGTACCAAAAAATTTAAGGTCCAAGCTTGAGCTCTTTGAACAAGGTAGTCACAAAACACACACGTTATAATCACTCAGTAGTTAGCTTTGATTAACAGGTAGTGGCCACCCAAAAGTCAGACGAGGTTACTGTTGTATTGAAACTTTTTGGGGCGTTCACGTCTGCTTTAAATCAAAACTATTTTCACAGTAAAATTTAATTATCCAAATACCCACTCAAATTTTGATTTGGGTGAATAATGCGTTGTGATGGACCCTCAAACACTACTCCATCCAATTCCCCTTTTAATAGAAGTGAATCACCTTGTAACAACAAAGCTCCCCCCTCACGAATTCCAATCACCGGCATTCCAGGATTTAAAATACAAAATTCCTCAATTCGCTGTGCGCGCGTTTCGCCGTTGTGCCCAGGGGCTTGATAGTCGGTGTAGTGGGGGTTGAGTTGAAATGGAACAAAATTGAGAGCTTCAAAACTAGGTGGTTGTATTATGGGCATGTCGTTGGTGGTGCGGATACTATTACCACAGATGTTTGAGCCTGCGCTCCAACCTACATAAGGTGTGCCTTTGTTGACTTGGTTTTTTATGTTGCCTAGCAAGTCTTGATGATACAATTCATTTAGTAAATTAAAGGTGTTACCGCCTCCAACTAATATAGCTTGTGCGTTTTCTAATGCTTGATGAGGATTTGCGAATTGATGAATACCTTTGACTTGATAATCGGCTAGGGCGTGTTGCACTTTAGTCGTATAATCGTCCCAGCCGAGATTTACGCCTGCAAAAGGAATAAAGAGTAGTTCTTCTATAATGGGTAAATGTTGATCAAGCATGGGTAACGCATGCTGTAGGTAATCTTCATCAGCCACTCTAGAACTGCTAAGCATGAGAACATTCATTTTAAATTAATCCGTATTACCACTAGACGCGCAATTATAGACCGCTAGAATACTTTTCATAGTAAAAATATTAGGAAAACCGATGGTAGGTGACACAACTTCAGTGCTTTTTGTTTGTTTGGGGAATATTTGTAGATCGCCCAGTGCTGAAGCCGTTTTTAAGAAAAAAGCAGCTGACATAGGGTTGATTATCGAAATTGATTCTGCTGGTACGGCTGGATATCACAAAGGAGCTGCGCCTGACAAACGTTCACAATCAGTGGCTATAAACAAAGGTTATGATTTTAAAGGCTTAAAATGCCGAAAAGTGGTGAAGCAAGATTTTAAAAAGTTTGATTATATTTTGGGAATGGATAATCAAAATATCACCAATTTGTTAGAAACTTGCCCTGTAGAGTTTCAACATAAGGTGTCATTACTATTAAGTTTTTGTGAATCTGAAGAACAAGAAGTGCCTGACCCTTATTACGGTGGCAAAGGCGGTTTTGAATATGTTTTAGATCTCATTGAACAAGGATCCGATGGCTTTATTGAGCATCTTACTGCTACTGGGTAATAAGTTATCTATTTATATTTCATAAATAATTGCGTTTGTGATTGAAGTTTTTGCTCATACCCTCTAAATTCTCGACCCAGTTTGTCGGTTCAGTTTTTAATCGTCTACTTTACATCTATTTTACAAGGAAAAATCGTGAGTCATTGGCAACCAGACAGTTGGCGTTCTAAGCCCATTTTGCAACAACCTACCTATGAAGATAAACAACACCTTAAACAAGTTGAACATACTCTTGGTGGTTATCCTCCTTTAGTGTTTGCAGCTGAAACGCGTGAACTTTATAAACAGTTAGGTAATGTAGCAGAAGGTCACGGTTTCTTATTGCAGGGCGGCGATTGCGCTGAATCTTTTGATGAATTTAACGCACCAAAAATCCGCGACACTTTTAAAGTTATTTTACAAATGGCTATAGTGCTGACCTATGCGGGTCGTTGCCCAGTAATTAAAGTTGCTCGAATGGCTGGGCAGTATGCTAAGCCTCGTTCAGGTGATTTTGAAACCATTAATGGGGTGTCTTTACCTAGCTATCGTGGCGATATTATTAACAGCTTTGAATTTACTGAAGCATCACGTAGGCCCGATCCTCAGAGGATGATTGAAGCTTATCATCGTGGTGCCTCTACGCTAAACTTGCTCCGAGCTTTTGCACAAGGTGGTTTAGCTGATTTACATGAAGTGAATCGCTGGAATATGGCTTTTGTAGAAAATAATCCGTTAAAAAACCGTTATCATGACCTAGCTAAACGTATTCAAGATTCTCTCGAATTTATGAATGTTATGGGGATTAACTCCAGCAATACGCCTACCTTACATGAAACTAGCTTGTATACCTCTCATGAGGCCTTGTTACTTAATTATGAGCAAGCTTTGACTCGTGTCGATACCTTAACGGATAAGTGGTACAACTGTTCGGCACATATGTTGTGGATTGGTGAGCGTACTCGTCAACTCGATCATGCACACATGGAGTTTTTCCGTGGCATTCACAACCCTATAGGTGTGAAAGTTGGGCCGAGTATGCAAGAAGATGAATTAATTCAGCTTATTGATGCACTCAACCCAAATAACGATGCGGGTCGACTTACTTTGATCACCCGTATGGGCGCAGACAAGCTTGAGCATAACTTGCCTAAATTGTTACGCAGAGTTAAACAAGAAGGCCGCAAAGTGGTATGGAGCTCTGATCCTATGCACGGCAATACCTTTAAAGCCTCAAGTGGTTATAAAACTCGTAACTTTGATGCTATTTTGCGTGAAATCCAACAGTTTTTTGCTGCTCACAAAGCTGAAGGTACGCATGCAGGTGGTATTCACTTAGAGATGACAGGACAACATGTGACTGAGTGCACGGGCGGAGCTTACAAAATCAGTGATGACGATTTGGCACAAGCTTATAAAACGCAATGTGATCCTCGATTAAATGCTGACCAAGTATTAGAAATGGCGTTTCTTGTGGCTGACCATTTGCGTGAAGCATAAAAACACTTAAAACTTGCCACTTTGCGATGTGTTTTATTGCAAAGCGGCTGTTACAAGTATTGTAAATAATCATCATTTATATTGCATGCTCAGGTAATCATATGACCCCCTGAGAGATGAGAAAAAGTAACCTGCATTTGTTTTTATGGTTTCAGGCCATTCCCCACAAAGTGGTGATTTACAGTCATAATATTTGGCATTTAAGGCGCGGATGAAATTATAGCAGGATTAGCGCCCATATTCTGCAAGACGGTTTAGCTCTAGTGGCGCATGCATAGGTCTGATGTTGTTGTATCTGGTGGCACTGCAGTGCGTTGCCACAGTTACCACTATTGAAGGTGTAACAGCTAGTGGAAATATAGCCTGGGATTTATTTGCGGGTTACGGATTACTGGCTTACTTCATTGCATGGATTGCAGCCATTTTTATATAAATCATTGTAATAAATCAGACTCAATTTTAAAAAAGTCATCGGCCGCATTCACCAATGAAGAGGCGGTCAGTTGAGGTACGCCATAGACCTGAGTTTTGCAGCCATATTTTTCGCTCACTTTTTTGAGCAATAAATCAAAATCCCCATCACCTGATAATAAAACAATGGTATCTGCCTTTTCTGCGGCTTCTATTACATCTATTGCAATGCCCACATCCCAATCTCCTTTGGCTGAACCATCACTGCGTTGAATGTAAGGTTTTAACTTTATATCAAAGCCAATGTGTTTGAGTGCGCTTTGAAACTTTTGCTGTTGTTCATCACCTTTATCAATAGCATAAGCATTGGCCATGACGATGTCGCCTTGATAGTGAATATGTTGCCAGAATCGACGGTAATTAAATTGGCGAGAGTAAGCTTGGCGAGTGGTGTAATATATATTTTGTACGTCAACAAATATGGCAATTTTTTCCAAGGTAGATCACTCGCAACTAATAAATTGAACTAATGATAGCATCTTTAACAAAGTGAATTATGTGTCACGGGTAGACCATTTAGTCTAATTAGCAGTTGACTAATTGTACAAAAGTAAGTATGTTAAATTTAGGTTTGAATACTTTTATCAATACAAACCCCCAATGTTATGTCTTTCCTTGATCCAGTCAGCCAACATTAAAAACGTAATCTTTAGAAATCGCCAATTAGGTAAAGACCTAAAGAATTACATCATCAAGCAGAATTATCGTACGACGAATTAGTGGGTATTAAACATCGTAGCAAACAATATTTGCAGGTGTCTCATGGAACAGAAACTTAAGGTTTTAGTAGTATCGTCAAAACTGTAATGAGCTTATTTTTAGTTTTAGCTATTTATAGCTTCATTTATTGAAGTAAAAAATAGTCATATTTAATGAGTTTTATTATGTCTTATACATATAACGGAACACAGATTTCGGTAATGTGCCCAGTGCACAATATCTCTGTGAATAAACATAAAGTGGCGTTTGCCGACAAGTGTGGCCAGAAAATGGGCACCTTTTCTAACACCACCGAAGCAAAACAATTTGTCTCTTGGTTACTTAATATTAAGTAAAAAGTAGGCATTCAGAAAAAAACCGGAGAAATCCGGTTTTTTTTATTCTGAAATTTCTAAGTCAGTGGCTATTTTATACCCCTTGACTTGCCAGGTAACTCTCGTAGTCACCTTTGAAATCAATAATGCCACTTGGTTGTATATCGATAATACGCGTAGCTACAGTAGACACAAATTCTCTATCATGACTGACAAAAATCAAGGTACCTTTGTAATTTTCTAAGGCTAAGTTCAAAGACTCGATGGACTCCATATCTAAGTGGTTGGTAGGTTCATCCATCACTAATATATTGGGTTTTTGCAGCATTAACTTGCCAAACAACATTCGCCCTTGTTCACCACCTGAAATGACTTTGACTGATTTATTGATGTCATTTTGCGAGAATAACAATCTACCTAAAGTACCGCGCATAATCTGTTCGTCGTCACCTTCTTGGGCCCATTGGTACATCCAATCCATCAGTGTTTTGTCTTCTTTAAAATCAGCAGCATGATCCTGAGCATAATAACCAATATTGCTATTTTCAGACCATTTTACGCTACCGGCAGTTAAGTCAGTTTCACTCATTAAACATTTTAGTAAGGTTGTTTTACCCACACCGTTTGGACCAATAATAGCCACTCTTTTGCCTACCTCAATCATCAGATCCAAGTTTTTATATAGTTCTGTATCGTATGTCTTGGCTAAACCTTCTACTTCCACAGCCAAACGATGTAACTTTTTAGTTTCTTCAAAACGAATAAATGGGCTTTGACGACTGGAGGGCTTCACTTCATCCAATTGAATTTTATCAATCTGGCGAGCACGGGACGTGGCTTGTTTTGATTTTGATGCGTTTGCTGAGAAACGGCTCACAAACGCCTTGAGCTCAGAAATTTGCGCTTTTTTCTTGGCGTTGTCTGACAACAGTTGGTCACGAGATTGTGTAGCTGCTGTCATGTATTCATCGTAGTTGCCTGGAAATAAACGAATTTCGCCATAATCGATGTCTGCCATATGGCTACAAACTGAATTTAAAAAATGTCTGTCATGAGAAATAATTATCATGGTGCAATTACGTTCGTTCAGTACTGTTTCCAACCAGCGGATAGTATTAATATCCAAGTTGTTGGTAGGCTCATCCAGTAACATAATGTCAGGGTCAGAAAATAATACTTGGGCAAGTAACACCCTGAGTTTCCAACCCGGCGCAATTTCGCTCATAGGACCAAAATGTTGTTCAATGGGAATACCCACACCAATCAGTAACTCACCAGCTCTAGATTCAGCGGTGTAACCATCCATCTCGGCAAATTCAGACTCTAAATCGGCAACTCTGATACCGTCTTCTTCAGTCATATCAGGATTGGCATAAATAGCATCCCGTTCAATTTTAACTTTCCAAAGCTCACCATGCCCCATAACAACAGTATCAATCACGCTGCAATCTTCGTAGGCAAACTGGTCTTGTTTAAGTTTACCAACACGTTCGCCTGGGTCGACAGATACATTGCCACTAGAAGGCTCTAAGTCACCACCAATGATTTTCATAAAGGTTGACTTACCACAACCATTTGCGCCAATCAGGCCATATTTATTGCCATTGCCAAATTTTGCTGAGACATTTTCAAATAAAGGCTTTTCGCCAAATTGGATTGTAATATTTGCAGTTGTTAGCAAAGTCGGTACCCCAGTATTAATATTTAACTATTGCTTGCTACCACGTACCTTAAGTTAGTGAAGTATAAGGTAACAAAAATTCGGCGCGGATTATGCCACAAAAATAGCGGTATCGCTAAGGTGTGAAGGTTCTTTTTGTGGTTTTAAACATTGCTTCACAGCAACTCAGTTTTTAACAGGGCTTAAGGACGACGCATAATACGATGACATTGTTTGGCGCTCAGTAGTAATGTTTTATTATTTTGTTTGTTCTGGTAGGTTAATCGTAAATAGAGTTGGGGTAGTTGAGAAGATGGATCACTGACTTTATTTGAGTATTGTTCACTAATTTGTTGAGTAAAGCAGCTCTTCCTTGCCATTTAGCTCTTTGGGTTCCTACTTTTGCAAAGGCATTCAACGCTTTTCAATACAAACGTTGTGTTGTGCCAAGACGATTTTGTAACCTATGAGGAAGAAAAAATAAGCTCAGTATAAAGCGATAATTAATATTATCCCTACTCTTAAGATAGACAAACGTTCTGGGGTTAACTTGCCTAAAGTAGATTTGAATAGACCGCGTTGTTTTTCACTGTTAAATCCCAGTACTCATCGGCTCCAGTTATAATATATGTCTGCCAAAAGCAGTCTCATATTATTGAGCCAAGCTATATTGGTGAGTCTGGCTAGTGAAAAGGGAGAGCCAGCCAAAAATAACTTTATTCTTGCATCGCATGCTGTAAACCAAATTCTATTCTATCCGAGGATACAAGGTCTGTTGGGTCAATTCGTTGCCAACCTTAATCATCACTTCACGTCTCTCCCCATGCATGAGTATCGTATTGGTAGATACTCGAATAAGGTGATTTTCCAATTTATTCTACTCACTCAGCGCCTTGAAAGCTTTTCACTATGCGGGAGGTATATCACCTAATCTTAGTGCATAGGCTGTCAACAGGGTCTACCGACAGGAGTGCTTTATAGTCATAGCTAATTTGTTTTGTTGAAGAGGTAAAGGTACCCAGAATATTCAATAAATTGTGCGGATCAATATTTTAGCGCAAATTAGGCAAGTTTTTGGTGGTTTAGCTAATACTTGTGCATGAAATGTAATTAATCGATGAATTGATTGCGTCAATACGTATAATATTAGAAATGTGCCCGTTTAAAAAAAATCTCATGAAAAATATACAAATAGAAGAAGATCTTTACCACTTTATTGCTTCACAGACACAAGATATTGGTGAAAGTGCATCAGATATTTTACGTCGATTAGTCATGCCTGAATCGCTTCTTAATACAATGCCAGGAAGCCGTGCTATTAGTTCCAAGCCTATTAGCGTTGTTAATAATGAGGACGTTAAAGTGCAAAGTGCCAATCAAGTTTGTCAGGCATCGGCTGTGTTTAGCGAGCTTGAAGGGCAACATTTGCAAGCTATTCCTAAGATGGTGGAAAGATGGCTATTGGTATTATCGATTATCCACAAATATCATGCCCAACAATTCACTAAAGTGTTGGGAATGAGCGGACGTAATAGAACGTATTTTGCCACTGATAAGGACACACTGTTAGCGACTGGCAGTAGTACTAACCCTAAAAATGTACCTGGTTCAGAATATTGGGTGATAACCAATAATAATACTGTAAAGAAAATCAATATGCTCAAAGAAGTGGCTGAGCAGGTAGGCTTTAACCTATCCGAAATAGAACAACTGATTGCAACATTTTCCCCTGAACACGTTTAATAAAAAATAAGGATCATTATGGCTCTTCATCCGGAAGCAGGAAAACCCGCTAGAAAGGAACAGTTGGTCAACGTTGCTAAGTTGATTAGCGCCTATTATACCCATCAGCCCACAAAAGGTGATAGCACTCAAGCTGTCTCTTTTGGCACGTCAGGACATCGTGGTAGTTCACTTTTAAATACCTTTAACGAAATGCATATCGCTGCTATTTGTCAGGCGCTAGCTGAATTTAGACAGGATCAAAATATTACGGGGCCTCTGTATATGGGCATGGACACCCATGCTTTATCTGAAGCGGCATTTTCAACCGCTGTCGAAGTACTAGCAGCAAACGGGGTTTCTCTTGTAGTCCAAGAAAATCGTGGTTACACCCCTACACCTGTCATTTCCCATGCTATTTTGCAGCATAATGTCGACTCTTCAAAAAAACAAGCTGATGGTGTAGTGATCACTCCATCACATAACCCTCCAGAAGATGGCGGTTTTAAGTATAACCCTCCTCACGGTGGACCCGCTGATAGCGACGTGACTAACCTTATCCAGCAGCGTGCAAATGATATCATCAGTAATGATATGGCTGATGTGCAACGAATGAGTTTGTCTGCCGCCTATGACTCTGCTTATGTAACAGAAATTGATTTTTCTGAAAATTACATTGCGCAGCTTGACCAAGTAATTGATATGCAAGCTATTGCTAAAGCAGGGTTAGTCTTAGGTACTGATCCACTAGGTGGTGCTGGTTTACCTTACTGGGACAAAATTGCAGAGCGTTATGGATTAAATATCGAAGTGGTCAACCGTAATGTTGACCAGCAATTTGGTTTTATGCGCAGAGATAAAGACGGAAAAATCCGTATGGATTGCTCGTCGCCATATGCTATGGCTGGCTTGATCGATTTAAAAGATAAATTTGATGTGGCCTTTGGCAATGATCCTGATTTTGACCGTCACGGCATTGTTACCCCTAATGGTGGTTTAATGAATCCTAATCATTATTTAGCTGTGGCAATCCAATACTTATATCAACATAGAACAGATTGGCCACAAAATATCAAGGTCGGTAAAACTTTAGTGTCCAGTAGTATGATTGACCGTGTGGTGGAAGACCTCGGCCGTGAATTATCTGAAATGCCAGTAGGGTTTAAATGGTTTGTACAAGATTTATTAAATAGTGAAATCGGTTTTGCCGGTGAAGAAAGTGCAGGTGGTATATTTTTGCGTCGAAATGGCAAACCATGGGCAACTGATAAAGATGGGATCATCATGTGTTTGTTGGCCGCTGAAATTATTGCTGTAACAGGCAAAGATCCTAGTGAGCATTATCAAAATCTTACCGAACAGTTTTCATCACCTATTTATACTCGTATTGATGTAGCGGCAAATCATGCACAGAAGCAAGTGTTAAGTAAAATGGATAAAAGTGTCATTCAATCTACCAAGTTGGCAGGAGAAATTATCACTAATATTCAAACACATGCTCCGGGTAACAACGCGGCCATTGGTGGAGTGAAAGTCAGCACCAAAAATGGTTGGTTTGCAGCACGGCCATCTGGCACTGAAGATATCTATAAAATATACGCAGAAAGTTTCAATGGTACTGAACATCTCAATTTATTAGTTAAAGAGGCCAAAATTCTGGTCGAACAAGTATTTAAAACGGCAAGTGTTTAAATAATAAAGCTAATTTGAGGTGTAATATGACAGCAAAAAGGTCAGTTTCTAAAACGTCTTCTTTACCAAAGAAAACTATTAAAGATGCAATTGTTAGACATCTACATTGTTCATTAGGCACTGATGAAAATAAAGCAGACAACCATGCTTGGTGGAAAGCGACCTGCGCTTCAGTGCAAGAAAATGTGTTAGAGCAACTGCGTAAAACTCAAAAATCTCATTATTTAAACGATACTCGTGCCGTACATTATTTTTCTGCTGAGTTTTTAATGGGCCGTTTAATGTCTAACAACCTGCATAATTTAGGCTTATATGAACAGACTGATCAAGCCTTAAAAGAACTCGGTGTCAACCTCACCGATATTATGGAAGAAGAGCAGGATATGGCTTTGGGTAATGGAGGTTTGGGCCGATTAGCCGCATGCTTTATCGATTCGCTTGCAACACTTGATATGCCAGCTGTGGGTTATGGTTTACACTATGAACATGGTTTATTTCGTCAAGAAATCAAAAATGGTGAACAAATTGAGCGCCCAGACAGCTGGCGTGATTACGGGAACCCATGGGAAATATGCCGCCCTGAGTCAATTCAAGAAATTCCACTTTATGGTTATGTTGAAACTAAATATGCTGAGAGTGGCGAGATTAAAAAAGAATGGCACCCTGGACTAATTGTTAAAGGGTTACCTTGGGATATTCCGGTGGTGGGTTATGGTGGCAAAACCGTGAATGTTTTGCGTTTATGGCAAAGCCAAGCGTCTGGTTACTTCAATTGGGATGTGTTTAATGCTGGTGGATATGTTGATGCACAGAGAGAAAACGTACAAGCTGAGACGATTTCTAAAGTTTTGTATCCCAACGATGAAACCGAAGCGGGTAAAGAGCTACGTTTAATTCAACAGTATTTCTTTAGTGCCTGTTCGCTAAAAGATATTATTCGCCGTTACAAGAGAGCACATGGAGATGATTGGAGCCGTTTTTCCAGTCAAGTGGTGATCCAATTGAACGACACCCACCCAGCTATCGCCATACCTGAATTGATGCGGATTTTATTAGACAGGGCTGAGCTCGATTGGGATAGCGCATGGAAAATTTGTAGCAAAACGTTTGCCTACACTAACCATACATTATTACCCGAAGCATTAGAAAAATGGCCTGCTCGTATGTTCGAGAAGATTCTACCAAGGCATTTAGAGATCATTTACGAAATTAATCACCGCTTTATGAGTGAAGTGGAAAAAGTGTGGCCAGGTAACAATGCCATCAAGCAAAAGTTGTCCATCATAGAAGAAGGCAATGAAAAGATGATACGCATGGGTAACTTGTCGGTCATTGGGTCTTTTGCCGTTAACGGTGTGGCTGAAATTCATTCGTCTTTAGTGAAGAAAAATCTGTTTCCGGAATTTCACGAAATGTGGCCAAATAAGTTAACAAATGTCACCAACGGTATTACCCCGCGCCGCTGGTTGAAGGCTTGTAACCCTAAGTTATCTGCCTTGATAGATGAAAAGATTGGTAATGATTGGCCGTTGCACCTAGAAAAGCTAGAGCAACTGAGTCAGTTTGCCGACAATGCTAAGTTTCAAAAACAATTTATGAAAATAAAGCACGAAAATAAAGTCGCCTTGGCAAAAGAGGTATTAGCTCTAACAGGTGTAGAAATTAATCCTAAGGCTATTTTTGATGTGCAAATTAAACGCTTACATGAGTATAAACGCCAACATCTCAACCTTTTACATATTATGGCTCTTTATCGTCGATTGTTAGAAGACCCTTCTTACGACATGCAATCCAGAGTTTTCTTATTCGGCGCTAAAGCCGCCCCAGGTTATGAGTTAGCTAAGGACATTATTTATGCAATCAACCAAGTGGCTGAGAAAGTGAATAATGACAAACGCGTAAACGGCAAAATTAAAGTGGTGTTTTTACCTAATTATCGGGTCAGTTTGGCTGAGAAAATAATCCCCGCTGCTGATATCTCAGAACAAATTTCTACTGCGGGCTTAGAAGCTTCAGGTACTGGAAATATGAAGTTGTCATTAAACGGTGCATTAACAGTAGGCACCTTAGACGGTGCAAATATTGAAATCGCGGAAGAGGTCGGTGATGAAAATATCTTCATTTTTGGTTTGAACGTAGATGAAGTGCATGCACTTGACAAAGTAGGCTACAACCCATTTGACTTTTATTACAACAATAAAGAAATCAAAGTAGTTTTAGATTGGCTTGAAACTGATTATTTCACACCAGGTAAACCTGGTGCATTAGCATCCCTCAAACATAGTCTTTTAGAGGGGGGAGACCCTTACAAAGTTCTGGCCGATTTTGAGTCCTATTCAAATGCACAGCAAAAAGCTGATAAAGCTTATAGAGATAAATCTGGTTGGGCAAAAATGGCAATACTCAATACCGCACGTATGGGTAAATTCACCTCAGATCGATCCATTAAGGATTATGTAGATAAAATTTGGAAACTAGAGCCCTGTATAGTGGAGTAAACTTTATTCTTAGACCTAAATAAGATTAGATAATAGTTAGCCTAGCTCAACAAAAATTCAAACAAGTGTTTGAATTTTTGTTGTTATAAAGTCAGGACAAATAGCTTAACTGGCAAATCCTTGTTTGAGCTGGCCAATAAAGATTTAGCGGATAGCACGTCGATTGTACGTGATTATCAGACTGCTTAATTTACTCTTCTCAGATTTATTCTCAGTTATAAAAGAAGAGTTAATATTCAGATTAGCGTAATATTAATACTTTAGAAATCATATTTGCGAGTGATACCAACTCACTATGGAAACACAAATCGATACATCAATTCAAAACACCATTGAAACATTAAAGCAGCATGGCAATTTTCTCTCTTTATCACGCACCCAACCTTCACTTTTTAGTACTTCTTTCCAGTTTTTCATCGATGCACACACACAAGTTAATGTCTTAGCAGAGGGGATTATTAGCTTTGAAACTATTGCCGATAGTGATAAAGATATCGTACTCTCTTGTGGCATACACGGAAACGAAACAGCGCCCATAGAAATTTGTGATGATTTAGTCAAAAGTATTTTGCTTGGTAAAACAGTGATTAAACAACGGGTGTTATTTTTATTTGGTAATTTACCCGCTATGAATATTGCTCAACGCTTTATTGAAGAAAATATGAATCGTTTGTTTAGTGGCGAACATCAAAACTTGGCTGCGGGGCAACAGACGAATCATGAAAGACGCCGAGCCAAACAATTAGAAGATGTAGTCAAAAATTTCTATCTAGGAATAAATACTGTGCAGGGCAGGAGTCGTTTTCATTATGATTTACATACCGCTATACGCGCATCTAAAAATGACAAATTTGCTGTCTATCCTTTTCAAAATGGTAAAGCTTGGAACAAATATCAGCTACAAATTTTGTTAGCCTGTGGAGTGAACACTATTTTACTATCCGGCAGTCCGACGACGACTTTCAGTTATTATTCAGTCAATGAATTTAACGCCAATGCGTTCACTGTTGAATTGGGAAAAGTGATGCCATTTGGGCAAAACAATATGAATGCTTTTTGTGATGTAGTGACTACGTTGACCAAGTTGATTTGTGGTGTTGACCTGGCTCTTAAGCACTTCACCGACACAGATTTCTTGATCTACCAAGTGAATCAAGTGATCAACAAGCAACAAGATGATTTCACCCTCAATTTTCCACCAGACGCTCCTAATTTTAGTGCTTTTCCCAAAGACCACTTATTAGCCCATGAAACGGAATGCGAATATCGTACCCAATTTGAAGGTGAAGCCATTGTATTTCCTAACGCTGAGGTTGAAATTGGTCAACGGGCGTTGTTAACCGTTATATCTACTAATATTTAAGGTTTTGTATGGCTAATTTTATATTACATCCACAATTAGAGAAGGACAGTGTATTAGTCACTGAGTTAGTTTTATGTTCGGTACGCCTTATTAATGATGCCAACTATCCTTGGCTAATCTTAGTGCCACGAATAGCAAACATAAGTGACATAATTGACCTGAATGCTGCTCAGCAGCAAATGTTATGGCAAGAGTCTGCGCTGGTCAGTCGAGTACTTAAATATTTGTTTACACCTGATAAGTTGAATATTGCAGCCCTGGGTAATATGGTACCTCAGTTACACTTACATCATATTGCGCGTTACCAAAATGATGTGAGCTGGCCTAAACCTATATGGGGACAGGTGCCGTCTAAGGTTTATTCAGGTGAACAACTGATGCAACGAATTGAACTAATTAAAACTGAGATTGAAGCAAGGAGAGGCACATGATAGTAACCACCACTCATCAGCTAGAAGGCAAAAAAATTGAACAGTATTTAGGTATTGTTGTAGGTGAAGCGGTGATGGGAGCTAATATCTTTAAAGATATTTTTGCTTCAATCCGCGACATTGTGGGTGGCCGCTCAGGTGCTTACGAAGATGAACTCACTAAAGCAAGAAAAATTGGCTTTCAGGAACTAGAGCAGGAAGCCCGCTCTATCGGTGCTAATGCGGTTATTGGTGTTGATATTGACTATGAAGTAGTAGGCAAGGGTGGCAGTATGTTGATGGTGAGTATTAGTGGTACGGCAATTAGGTATGTTGATAAGTAGCATTTAATTGGGCTGTGTTTTGTTGACAGCTTCTTATTGACGCCCTTGTGGGCAGCGCCATCCCGCAAAGCGTGCTTTCACTTTTAATATTCTTATGTAACAAACGTAAAAGATGCTTTCAATAATAGCCTTTGGCGATATCAATCACATCTTGATATTCGTAAAGCTTGAGTCCTCTTTGATTGAATTCTTCAAGTTCTAGTTCACAGGGAAATGAAAAGTAGTTTCCCTTTGAATTGACAGAGTAACTTGAACATTTCCCTGTGGTTTCAATATCGTTGATGGCATTCACTACATCGTTAATACCCGTCTCGTAGAGCGATAAAGTGTTGTGAAGATAAGAACGCTGATAATCCAGCGTTTGCTTACTAATACTGATAATTTCACCGCTGTCTATGCCACTGTCATTAATATAATGAACAGTTGTGCCACATTCAGTATCCCCTTGTTGCATGGCTCTGAACGTTGCCATTACTCCCCGGTATGTGGGGAGTTCACCAGAGTGCAAATTGATTACGCCAAATTTGGGGATAGCAATTACCGCAGATTGTAGTATCAGACCAAAGCGAATTGAAACAATAAGGTCAGGTGCAAACTCATTGACTCTTTTAAGACCTGCCTGACAGTTTATTGAGTGGATGTCCGATACTTCTATGCCCAGTGCTTTAAATTCATTAAAACTGCGACGTCTCCCCGATATAGGCGAGGAATTGTTTTGCAGGGCAGGAAATAGTATTTGGTTAAATAAGCCTTGTTCAAAAAAAGCTAAGTCTAATAAGTTCTGTGGTTTGTTTTGTTTTTTATTTC
>CAJQKX010000845.1 GCA_905479025.1 uncultured Paraglaciecola sp. | reverse complement strand
CGCCGCAATATCGTTAAGTCCGTCAACAGCTGCATCAGTCCAAATTAATTGAACCATTTATTCAGCTTACTCTGTGCTTCAGCATGGGTGAAAATCCATCCATCCTGAATATCCTACTCGCCTATGGCTATGCCCTCCAGAATTTTCATTCGCCGCTTCTGAAACTCAGATTCATCAACATCAACCAGATACGCGGAGGGCTGGCCATGTTCGGTAAACAAGATCGGCTCCTTGGATACCTGAACTCCGAGAGAATTCTGGTGGCATGGTGCTTAAGGCTGGTAACAGACTCAAATTTCATAATTTGAACCTCAAATACAGTGACACTAAAGCGCCACTTATTGGCTAGCTACGCAATTTTGGTAGCCGGTATAGCCCCTATCGGCCAAAAGCGGACATTAGCTAATTGCGTCGTTTTCTAATTCGAGAAACCCAGCCCTCTAATAATTCTATGTCAGACTTCAACGTAGCTGGCTCTGGAATGTCTGCTTTAGCAGCTGCGGCTTGGTCATGACCGGGCAGCCATTTTGAGCACTTTGTCATTGCTGATTCTAGTTCTTGGCAATCTTCTTCAGTAATGTCAGACATATTTCTAATCTGTTGGGTTTGAACACCCGGCCTATATCTCTCGACAATACCACCTAGCAACACTTCCTCTAAGGCTCTTTCCCAAGCTTCTCGAAGTAGGCCGTATAGATAACTTGTTTCTTTTTCATGGGCAGATAGATGTCCGTCTCTGTGTAGTTTTTCTACCTCTTGATACTTATTCTTTAGATGCCCAATCTTCTTTTTAACTGGAAGAGCTGCCCAAGGTAGCTCTTCAGCACAAACCCCTGCACCAATCGTTAATTGCCTTACATGTTGATCAAATTGTTCAACTTGAAGTTCGTGCGAAAATTCCTTAATTAAAAGCAGGAAAACAATATCATGCGTAAAAACAATTACTTGCCTGTTTTTAGACTCTAAAACCAGTCTCTGTGCCACGCCTTCACGCCATTTATAGTCAAGAGATGATACAGGATCATCAAAAACTATCCCTGAAGGGTCGTCCGCTGTACTAAGTTCAGCAAAAAATGCCGCAATAGATAAACATCTCTGCTCTCCTTCACTAACAACCCGAGGCAATTCAACACCCGGCGCTCTTGTAAGAATTAATTTATGGTATAAAACACCATCTGATCCACCAGCCTCTTTTAGTTCTACTTCAACATGTTTAAATCCTAATCTTTGAAGCTCGTCTTGAAAGCTTGATTTTAAAGTCTGAGTGACAGAATTTTTTGTTACAGAAGTGCTTTTTTGAGTAATTGACTGCCTTTTAGTATCATTTAAACAGAGTTCATATGCAGCTAACTTTTGTTTGCGCTCTATTTCTTTCAATATCAATTCTTTATGCTGGCCTAAGATGTTCCTTGCGCGAAATTCTTGGACGTCATTAAACATTTGTTCTTTTTCTGCGGTTTTCGGGTTGCTGCCTAATGCCTTTGTTCTTTCGTCTATCTGTATTACAAAAGCACTGGTATCGTGAGAAATTGCAATAAGGGCATTAAGTTCATTAGGCAAATCGACATTATCTTCCAGAGCTTTTACAATTATTTTTCTTCGGTTTTCATTATTAGTAATAGCTGCTGTAATACTTTCTGCTAACGAGCTGTTTTCTAAGGAAATCTCATCAATAGATTCATTAACGAAAGTGTTTGTGGTTTGGAGTTCAGCAAACCCCTTTCTAAGCCTAGAGAAATTCTCACGACATGCTCTTAGCTCAACCTCAGTAGTTGAAATAGCAAAACCCTGAAATTTCCTTAGTCTTTCAGCAGCTTCATCACTAATATCCTGTTGACATAGAACACAACGCGATCCTTCTTTGATAACTGGAAATGTATCATCCGGATATGCTAACTCATCAGAGAAATGCTTGGCGGCCTCCCATAAAGTTTTCCATTGATCAGAACCAGTTCCTTCAATTAAGTTTTCGGGAAAAGTTGCTTCTCTCAACCGTTTTGCTTCTTCACTCTTACTACGGCCATTTTTTCTAACGTTAAAAATATCAGAAACAGAGTCCTCGGAAAGAGCAGACTCCACTAGTTGCAGGTGTTTAACCAAATTTCTTATTCGACCTGCCTTTAGGCTAAGTTGCTGAGACAGTTTTTGAGGGTCATTTGTCTGTAAATCTTTTAAGCTTTTTTCAAGTAATTCAAGACGAGTTTTTTCTTCATCATTTAGTATAGAAATCGCTTCTACAGACTCGGGCTTAGTTAGCGATGTGATGTTAGAAATGAAGCTGGCTGCTGCTGTTCCTTCAGGAACAGTGGTTAACAAGCTTTGAATTTCACTTGTATATAGTGTCCTTTGTTCATTCTCTAAATTCTTTTTTACTGCCTTACAAGCTCTAACCAATCGATCAAATAAATCTAGCCCAAAAGGCCGAAAAGCAACGTCGGTTTTTTCCGTCAAGTAAACGGATGCGCTTTGTGTATCAAAAACACTAACACGAGATATGAGGCTACTTTCTTCATCCCCAGTCCATTCTCGGTCATCGCTTTCATCGCCAATTTTATATTTTATTGATACAGATGGTGTATGGGGGGTAGAGCCAGATACTACATTGCCCAATATGCTTTCTTGGCCTCTAGCGCGACATGCACTTTTTAATATTCTGATATAGCCAGTTTTTCCTGCTCCATTATCACCATAGACCACAGTTAACCCTGCGGAGAAATTTAAAGTTTGCCCTTCTGCAAGCGCATTTACCCCCCGATGATGGAATATAGAGCCTAAAGTCACACCATCTTGGCTGGCACTGTTATCAGGTATATGATCTTTGGATAAAGGAATGATTTCTTGTTCAGGTGCGAGGCCATAAATACTTTTGCAAATTTCAGTTAAAGCCAGAATATCATTTTCTGAAAGCACATCATTCAACATAAGTCGTCTTAATGCATCACGTTGCCATTTCGGGCGACCTTCAGACCAATCGAGTATTTCCGTCAGAACAGGCATTTAGTCCTCTATTTGATATTTTAAATTTAATCTAAAGCTATGTCCGCTATGGGTCGCTAGCAGACACTCCAAACCTACCCACCACAAATCCTCTCCCTCTCAGCGATCACCACCGCATCGCGACTCCCCAACGCCGCCGCTATAGCCAAATTACACTCCGCCCGAGCTGCCTCCTCCTCACTACGCGCCACAGCCACCCCGATCCGCGCCACAGTCCCCTCAAACGACACCGCAGCATTGCAGTACATATTTTTCAATTTGGAATGACGCCAGTGATTACTGGGCTTGTCTGATAGCTGAGCACAGATATCCCGAAACAGCGCTTTCGCCGCCAAGGTGCAATTCGAAAATTGGGTTATCTGGGACTTGTAAGGCTGGCAGACGCTTTTATCTCTAACCCGCCACAGCTGATACTGGTAAGGAACCTCTACACCCTGATACTCAATCATCATGGCTTTGATTTCGGTGCCATGAAGATCGGTAAAACGGGCGTGCACGGTATTTTGAATACTGTCTAGGTATGCAGTAAACAACAGTGAAACGGGATCCATAATCTGCTCCTTCAGATTCTTGCGCTATTAACTCGGTACTCACCAAGCTAATAGAGTCATCCATGACTAAAGTCATCGCCTTACTTGCGACTTATTAAGGCTAACCATAGTCAAGAAGCTGGGGGTTTGCTAATGAGATAGTGAGTAGGGGCGGATGGTCTTGAGATCCCTCGTCGCTTCGCTCTGTCGGGAACCGACAATACCCTATCGTTGGCCAGGTTTTTCAAGCATAGGATGACAAATTAAGAGACTCAGTCGGCAAGAAGAAACTGGCTTTACT
>CAJQKX010000844.1 GCA_905479025.1 uncultured Paraglaciecola sp. | reverse complement strand
TCTCGGTGCTGTAGATCGAACAGACGTGTTTGAGTTGTATCTAAAACGACCCATCGAAAACCAATATCTTCAACATTCAGAAGGCATTGACGATACACGTCGACTTACCTGGACGCTCGCTGTTGTCCTGCGACAAGCACTTGCTGATATTTTGGGTGTTAATGCCAATGAAATGGGATACGCAGTAAAACCATCCGCACTTTCCGATTGCGAGTACGCGGCTGCAGGAATTGTGCTATTTGATCAATGTGGCGGCGGTGCAGGATTCGCCTCATCTGCACCACGACATCTCGCTGACATGTTTTATCGAGCAAGACAGTATCTTGTGTGCCCACTAGAATGTACCTCAGCCTGTCAATCGTGTTTGATGGGGCACGATACACGCTACCATCTTGATCTATTAGATCGTTATATTGCGTTAGACTACCTAAACGATGATTTTTTCAACCGTCTGGAACTCCCTAAACACTTAAAACTTTTTGGTGCACGAACCCAGTACATGTATGAACCCATATCCACTGCCGTAACACAAGCTTCGCAGGGTGGTGCCAATTCAATACTGATTATGTTGTCAAATGATGTTGCTGAATGGGACCTGGGCTCTTCGGGATTAAAACGATTAATCGTCAGATGGGTCGAACAGTTTCAGGAAGTGAAACTCGGTATTGCGGTCGATGATATCGCATCGCTTGACATTTCGATTAAAGAAGATCTTTGGCTTTACACAAAACTAGGCGCACAAATCGGACGCGTTACTGAACCTGGAAATTTAGTTGTACAAACCAGCTCAAATAGCAATGTGATGACGATAGGTAGTAGTGAAAATTCGACCATAATTCCGAATGAATCATTCTGGCACGTAAATAACCAAGTATTAGTTCGATCAAACCTTGAACCTATTGTCCATGGGTTCAACATAATTGATTCCAACCTATTCCAAGACTCACCAATTCAAGGCGACCAAGAAGTTGAAATCACACACGAACTAGACGGTGGCCTCTCGCGATTTGGTTCAAAGTTTTGGAGACTTCTAGAAGATCAGTCAAGTCACATTTCTAAAAAACTATCCGGAGAAGACGAGCTGGTAGAGCTGACTTACTCAGATCGCTACCTTTATTCCCCCTGGGTTGTCATGCTATTTACAGAAATACTAAGCGACCTCCGGAAATCTCTCGATGAAAAATGGAAAGTTGAAGAAGTACTTTTAGCAACCGGCAATAAAACTGATAGCTCAAGATCACCTAGCCGTGGATTCTTTTCTAATTGGGAGAATCAGGAAAAGCGCTTAGAAGTCACTAGAAGCTATCTGGATACATTCAATATTAGCGCAAACCCTATAGCGCTGGACCGAATGAGCTTGCCACATGGTCGAATACTGGAACTGAAGTGGTCAGCGGGAGATGTAACAACAATAAGATTGGACCAAGGTGTCGGTTACTGGAGATATATCAAAGATGGACGGTTAGGCTTTCTTGATCACCGTGATTCCGTAGATAGACAGAAATCGCAGATGGCATCGGCAATCCACCATCTGCGTGTTTCAGGACAAGATTTTCCTACTCAGTTGTTCGTTAAACATAGAACATAAATTTGTCACCGCCCCGTTTTATTTCGTAGTCAGCAAACTAATTAACACGATTAATACCGCAAACAATTCCGACGTGATATTTTTAATCCCTTTCAGATGCAGCATTAAATTGACTAAATGGCTTCACCCACGCCTCGTAGGGAATCTCTTTCGTGATCACTTTTTGAAACTCTTTGGGCGTTGTCGGACTAAAGCTAGCAAGTCGTAAAAATTAAAAAATCGTAACGGCTCTTAGGCAGCACAGAGTGCTCTCCATTCGGAAAGTGAATGACTTCTCTGTTGTTTGAAAGTCTCTCGCTTTTGTAAGTGTCGTTGATGGTTAAAATGGTTGTAAATTTGTGAATGGGTACTAGTGTAAATTTGTAGTGTCACCCTACTCTTAAATTTCTGCATCGACCTTTCTTTTCGCCTGAATAGAAGATGTGAATTTTCACACCTGTTGTTCAAATAACACTCCGTATCTTGTAAATTCAAACACCCCATGTCTTTTAGTGCCGCACCCTATGAACGTAGCTTATCAATAATAGTTTTGTTAGCTGCGCCATGCTTCTTCATCGTTTTCTTTAAAAACCTCAACGCTGCAGCCTTGTTTCGACGCTTACTTACATAGCATTCAAGAACTTCGCCCTCGTGGTCGATGGCTCTGGATGAGTAATGCAATTCGCCGTGAATTTTGACGAAGACTTCGTCCATATGCCAGCACCAGTTAGATTGAAAGCCTTTCCGTTTTCGACGAATGTCTCCAGAGAACTCCAAGCCACCCAAAAGCGAATCGTTTCATGACTGATATCAATTACGCGTTCATGTAGAATATCTTCGACATGACGAAAACTAAGGGGGTAACTGTTAAATTGCATCCAAATTTGACCCTTGATTTGCATCGAATATTGACCCACAACAATTCGCTAAAGCCATTACTAGGCTAGCGTTACAATCAAATTGGGTGGATCAAAGCATAATGCAAATTACGTCCACATTTGGATCAATATTGGATGCAATTCAACATCTGGAGTCTGATAATAGCATGCTATCTGAAGTATTCAGACCTACTTATTGTAATAACCGTAGCCTATTACAAAAACTTATCGATTTATAATCCCTCAATATAAAAAGACGCTAGCGTGAGCAGTATGGCTCACTTTTCAACCGGAATCGGTGTTCATATTGGCCGGAATACGCAATATCGCGATGACTCAGGTTGAATTTGAATTACAACCGGATCGCGTAACTGATAGTGCTAGGGGGAAATTGGTGTCGTTTATATGTATTCATCAGCTCAGCCTAACAAGATATGTCCATCTACTTAGCAGTATCCCAATAGCGCCTATAATATTGTCAAAGCTTTATATATGTAACCTCAAACGCCTTACAAGCGCGATGTTGTTGTAAGCGGTTTGACAACTGGAACGTATCATTCATATCATAGTGTTGAAATATATCCAGCCCCCTATCTAAAGATATTTTCCAACCGGTGTCCGTCACAATATGCCTCGCGTGTTGCGTACCCGAATTATCAAACGAATAAGTAAACTTAACGCCGACTGAAAACATAGCGCCTTGTATCTGTTCAAAGTACTCTCGTTGCTGATCACCTTTGAATTCATCTTCAACAGTAATCAAGCTAACAGCGACTTCGTCCTCAACCGACTTAAATTTAACAATCGTTTCGAGTAGTTCCATTACGTTACGTGCCTGAAAAAATAGACGAATATACGGGTCGGTAATGGTGATTTGTTTCGCGCCTTTTAAGTAAGGCGCAAAAAGGTCATCGTACGAGACTCCTCGTTGATTCTCAGCAAAAGTTAAATGGCCTTCCTTAAGTTGGTTCTCACATATACTTACTGCTTCAGCGGTCGGTGATTCTGAATTACTCTGGGATTGAGCATACATCTCAGGCAAGTTAATGTCATCGCTGGATACCTTTTTATGAAAGTAATTCGGGTGTTCAAGCTCCTCTAAAGTAGCGATATTTTTTACGTTTCCTGATTTATCAGAATATGAGAAATCCACATCAGGATAAGTCGTATCAATCCTAAATAGCTGATCTTTAACTCGTTTCCTGCCTTCCATTGCAAATTTAAGCACCTCCTCAACTTCCGCTTCTGTCGCCTCACCTTGCGGAAACAAAATTTTCATCAGACCAGAAAATGTTTTATTAATAGCATCTCGGTCGCGTGTAGAAATATTCGAAGAAAGCGTAAAGTAATCTTTGTATTGATCGGAAAGGTCTTGATTGCGAAGGTGACGCAGTATTTCCGCAAGGTAATCAACTACAAAACCGTAACCACTTGAGAACATCTCGCCCCGAATAATGTCGACTTCCCAGCCGGGAATATAATAATGCAATCGATCAGGGAATGCTGAGTCATAGAACTTAGCCGGTAGCGCGTCAAACAGATCGCTGTGCTTGAGCATGTATGGCAAGCTGTGCTCAGTATTACCTACAAATACCATTGAAGCGTCGGCGCCTAGTGTTTCAACACCACGGGAGAACGACTTATTGGCCATATAGTTCTTCATGATATCGACAAGCGCTTTATCGACCTTCTTTTGCTTCCCTGCGAATTCATCAAAGGCCACCGTGTCCCAATAACCGACTAAACCAATCTTTCCCGAGGAGTTATTTGTCAA